>NZ_JAUMZR010000037.1:0-19635 GCF_030528045.1 Streptococcus sp. | reverse complement strand
CTATGGAAATTATGGAGCTTTTTGAATACACAAAAAGTCCCATAAGATTTATAATAATCTTCGCAACTCGCTCCCTTTTCCTTTAAAAAAATCAAAAATTTCGGTATAATAGTCAAAGATAGTCAAGGTTCAGAGAAGGAGTTTGGTTTACTATGAGATTTAAAAATACATCAGATCATATCGAAGCCTATATCAAGGCTATTTTAGACCAGTCTGGTATCGTGGAATTGCAGCGGAGCCAGTTGGCAGATACCTTCCAGGTTGTACCGAGTCAGATCAACTATGTCATCAAGACACGCTTTACGGAAAGTAGAGGTTACTTAGTTGAGAGTAAACGAGGTGGTGGAGGCTACATTCGCATAGGGCGTATTGAGTTTTCTAGTCATCATGAGATGCTCCGCGATTTGCTTTACTCGATTGGTGAGCGAGTTAGTCAGGAGATCTATGAGGATATTCTCCAGCTTTTGGTGGAGCAGGATTTGATGACCAAGCAGGAAATGACCTTGCTGACTTCAGTAGCAACGGATCGTGTCTTAGGGGAAGAATCTTCAGTTGTCCGTGCAAATATGCTCAGACAGCTATTACAAGAGGTAGATAGAAAAGAGAAGTAAGATGAACTATTCAAAAGCATTGAATGAATGTATCGAGAGTGCCTACATGGTTGCTGGTCATTTTGGAGCTCGTTATCTAGAGTCTTGGCATTTATTGATTGCCATGTCCAATCACAGTTACAGTGCGGCAGGTGCGACTCTAAATGATTATCCATACGAGATGGACCGTTTAGAAGAGGTTGCGTTGGAACTGACTGAAACCGACTATAGCCAAGATGAAACTTTTACGGAATTACCCTTTTCCCATCGTTTGGAGGTTCTCTTTGCGGAAGCAGAGTATGTAGCCTCAGTGGTCCACGCAAAGGTACTAGGGACAGAGCATGTCCTCTATGCGATTTTGCATGATGGCAATGCCTTGGCGACTCGCATCTTGGAGAGAGCAGGTTTCTCTTATGAAGACAAGAAAGATCAGGTCAGAATTGCTGCTCTTCGTCGCAATCTAGAAGAGCGTGCTGGTTGGACAAGAGAAGATCTTAAGGCTTTGCGTCAACGTCATCACACAGTAACTGACAAGCAAAATTCCATGGCCAATATGATGGGCATGCCTCAGAATCAAAGTGGCGGTCTAGAGGACTACACACATGACCTGACGGAGCAAGCGCGTTCTGGCAAGTTAGAGCCAGTTATCGGTCGAGACAAGGAAATCTCACGTATGATTCAGATTTTGAGTCGAAAGACCAAGAACAATCCGGTCTTGGTTGGAGATGCGGGTGTCGGGAAAACAGCTTTAGCACTTGGACTTGCCCAGCGTATTGCTAGTGGGGATGTACCAGCTGAAATGGCAAAGATGCGCGTTCTAGAGCTTGATTTGATGAATGTCGTTGCAGGAACACGTTTCCGTGGAGATTTTGAAGAGCGTATGAACAACATCATCAAAGATATCGAGGAAGATGGCAAAGTGATCCTCTTTATCGATGAACTCCACACCATCATGGGTTCTGGTAGCGGTATTGACTCGACTCTGGATGCGGCCAATATCTTGAAACCAGCCTTGGCTCGCGGAACTCTGAGAACAGTTGGTGCAACCACTCAGGAAGAATACCAAAAACACATTGAAAAAGACGCAGCTCTTTCTCGTCGTTTTGCAAAAGTGACGATTGAAGAGCCAAGTCTAGCTGACAGCATGATCATTTTGCAAGGTTTGAAGGCTACCTATGAGAAACACCACCGTGTGCAAATCACAGATGAAGCTGTTGAAACGGCTGTCAAGATGGCGCATCGTTACTTGACTAGTCGTCACTTACCAGACTCTGCCATCGATCTATTGGATGAAGCGGCAGCAACAGTGCAAAACAAATCTAAGCATGTGAAAGCAGACGAATCCGACTTGAGTCCAGCTGACAAGGCCTTGATGGATGGCAAGTGGAAACAAGCTTCCCAGCTAATCGCAAAGGAGCAGGAAGTCCCTGTCTATAAAGACTTGGTGACAGAATCCGATATTTTGACCACCTTGAGTCGCTTGTCAGGGATTCCAGTCCAAAAACTAACTCAGACTGATGCCAAGAAATATCTTAACTTGGAAGCGGAACTGCACAAACGTGTCATCGGCCAAGATCAAGCTGTTTCAAGCATTAGTCGTGCCATTCGTCGCAATCAGTCAGGTATTCGTAGTCACAAGCGTCCGATTGGTTCCTTTATGTTCCTAGGGCCGACGGGTGTCGGTAAGACCGAATTGGCAAAGGCTCTGGCAGAAGTTCTCTTTGATGACGAATCAGCCCTTATCCGCTTTGATATGAGTGAGTATATGGAGAAATTCGCAGCTAGCCGTCTCAATGGAGCTCCTCCGGGCTATGTAGGCTACGAAGAAGGTGGGGAGTTGACCGAGAAGGTTCGCAACAAACCTTATTCTGTGCTCCTCTTTGATGAGGTAGAGAAGGCTCACCCAGATATCTTTAATGTCCTCTTGCAGGTTCTGGACGAAGGTGTCTTGACAGATAGCAAGGGGCGCAAGGTGGACTTTTCAAATACCATTATCATCATGACGTCAAACCTTGGTGCGACTGCTCTTCGTGATGACAAGACGGTCGGCTTTGGCGCGAAAGACATTCGTTTTGACCAGGAAAATATGGAAAAACGAATCTTTGAAGAGTTGAAAAAAACTTATCGACCAGAGTTTATAAACCGTATTGATGAAAAGGTGGTCTTCCACAGTTTGGATAGCGAACACATGCAAGAAATTGTCAAGATTATGGTGAAACCATTGATTGCTAGCCTCGCTGAGAAGGGCATCGACTTGAAACTGCAAGCTTCAGCCCTGAAGTTACTAGCTAGTCACGGTTACAATCCAGAAATGGGAGCTCGCCCACTTCGCAGAACCCTGCAAACAGAAGTGGAGGACAAGTTGGCAGAACTTCTTCTTAAGGGAGAATTAGTGGCAGGAAAGACCCTCAAAATCGGTGTCAAAGCTGGTCAATTAAAATTTGATATTGCTTAAAAATAGAGAATCAGGAGCAATCCTGATTCTTTTTTACTACTTTTTTATAAAAAATGATAAAAAGCTATTGACGAAACAAAAATATAGTATATAATAAAAACATAGAAAATAAAAATATCAAAAATTATAAAAAGGTAAAGCGTTTATGAAAAAGAAAACAGCAGTGGTATTTGGGACCTTTGCCCCTCTTCATCAGGGTCATATCGATCTGATCCAGCGAGCGAAGCGTCAGTGTGACCAGGTCTGGGTAGTTGTTTCAGGCTACGAGGGAGACCGAGGGGAGCAGGTAGGTTTAAGTCTTCAAAAACGATTTCGCTATATCCGAGAGGCTTTTCGTGATGACGAATTGACCTCTGTCTGCAAGCTGGATGAGACCAACCTTCCCCGTTACCCTGTGGGGTGGCGCAGGAGTGGTTGGACCAGATGTTAGCAGAGATTTCCTATGATGAAACCCAGCAAGAACTGATCTTCTTTGTGGGAGAAGAAGAATACCAGCAAGAGCTAGCTAAACGTGGGTTTGGCACCGTCTTGCAAGAAAAAAAGTTTGGTATCTCAGCGACTATGATTCGAGAAAATCCAAGCAAATATTGGAAATACATCGCTCAACCCTTCCGACGTCAGTTTACAAAGAAAGTCTTGATTATGGGAAGTGCCAGTAATGGGAAGACCACTCTAGCCAAGGATTTGGCAAGGTATTACGATGCGCCCGTTAGTCTGGAATACGCGCGTGAGTACCAGATCAAAAACAATGTCCGCGACGATGAATTGACTCCAAAGGATTACTACTATCTCCTGTTGGGACAGTATGACCAGACCTCTAAGTTAATCGATAGTAATGCCAATAGAGGCCTTGTGATAGCCGATACCAACTCCTTGGTAACCAAGGGCTACTATGACTATTACATGGAGACTGAGGACCAAGAGGACTTATCAGGAGAAACCTTTGACAATCTCTTTGCCTCTATCTTGGCCAAGGAAAAATGGGATTTGATTCTCTTCGTGCAACCTGTCGGCTCCTATGTCAATGACGGATTTAGAGATATGACCATGGCAGAGGACCACATTCGCTACAGTTTTTCCCAGCATTTGGACCAAATGAGGGAGCGATACTTAACCACCATTCCTTTAGTTTATCTAGCGGAGGATTATCTAGGCAATTATGAAGCAGCAAAAGTGGCTATCGATGCCATTTACCAAGCAGATTAGGAGAAAATGATGAAAACAGTAACTAAAAAAATCACACAATTTATCGAAAACTTTAAAAATGTCCATGCTGAAGCCCGCAAGATTGGTTTTGCAGGAATCATGCGCTTGCTATGGAAAGATCTCTTTGTCGGCCGTAGCCTTTTCCAGTGGTTGTATCTCATCGCCCTGTCAAGTGTTCCCTTGATCTTAGAGTTCACGCAAAATACAGAAAGCCATGACTGGTTGAGCTTGTTTGCATCTTGGACTGGGATTGTCTGTGTTATCTTGGTAGCAGAAAGGCGTGTAAGCAATTATCTCTTTGGGGCTATTAACTCAGCTATCTATTTGATTTTGGCCATGAATGCGACTTTTTATGGCGAAGTTTTGACGACTGTTTACTTCTTTGTCATGCAGCCAATTGGTCTCTATGCTTGGCTGTCCAATCGTATCAATGAACAGGAAAAACCAGAAGAAGACCACTTTGAAGCTAAGAAATTATCTGTACTTGACTGGCTCAAGTACTTAGCCTTGACTGCCATTATCTGGATTGGTATGGGCTTGGCTTATCAAAGTATCAATAGCGCCCGTCCATTCCGTGATAGTGTTACTGATGCGACCAATGGTGTTGGTCAGCTCTTGATGACACGTCTCTACCGTGAGCAATGGATTTTCTGGATTGCAACCAATCTCTTTAGTATTTATCTCTGGTGGGGTGAAAATATCCACGTCCAAGGGATGTACTGGGCTTACACACTCAATAGTCTAGTGGGTTGGTACCAATGGACTAAGGCAGTTCGAAAGGAGGCATAAGATGGCAGACATAAAGATTCCAGCCGGGATGACGGAAAAAGAATATTATGAAATCCATGCCAGTCAGGAGGAGTTTTTAGACTGGTACCACAAGCAGGAACTCCCTCAATATGAAAAACCAAGTGTGACAGTGGATATGGTAGCCTACTGCTTTGTCGAAGGAAAGATCAAGCTCTTGCTGATCCGTCGCAAGGCTCACCCTTATCAAAACTGTTTGGCTTTGGTTGGAGGCTTTATGGACAAGGGAGAAGATGCTGCACATGCTTGTCAGCGCGAGGTGAGAGAAGAAGTCAATCTCGATCTACCTTTGGAGAAAATCGAGCAATTGATGACCGTATCGACTCCCGGGCGTGATCCGCGGGGTTGGACGGTGACCATTGCTCACTTAGTGTACCTGCCTAGTCGTGCATTAGACTTCGTTCAGGCAGGTGACGATGCCAAGGATGTGGTTTTTGTAGATGTCGATTTCCAGACAGGCAAATGCTACCTTGAGGGAGTCGAGCTGGACGAGAGAGCCTTCGCCTTTGACCATTATGCCATTATCCAAGAATCCATCAAACGAATCCAAGGCCGCCTCGACTGGAACCCGACCTTCCTTTATCTGCTGGAGGAGGAGTTCACTGTCTACGAAGGAACTGAACTGGTCAATCTCATCAATCCCGGTCGCCCAATTGTCAGCAATAACTTTCTCGTAAAATACGGCGAATATGTAGAAGAAGTCGGACTCAAACGAGTACCCAAAAAGAAACCAAGAAAAACCTATCGATTGAAATAAAGAGGTCGGGAACTTTTCCCGATCTCTTTATTTATCATCATTTTTATGAATGGCTATCTTTCTTAGAATTGCTCAACAGGTGAGTAAAGAAGTCTTTATATCGATACTTTAGATAGTTCTCGTGCAAAAATAACAAAGCGATATAAACAATCATAAAGATTACAGTCAGATAGAAGACATCAAATGCAGTTCGCGCATAGTAAGTGGCTGATTGATAAGAGCCAATAGCTCCCAAAATCAACCAAGGAAGATACTTATAATACTTATTTAGCATAAGAGTGCACCTCCTGTATTCTATTTCAATGTTATTATATTCCTTTGTCTAACATAATGCAAGCGATTACACAAGAGCGATGCAAAAAATAGGACTCTAATCTAAGAAATTTTCTATTTTTCTGTTTTATTACGAATAGAAATAGTAGAGAGAAATTTTTTAAAATAGTTTCTCTAAATAGTTGACAGATTCAAGGCCTAATGTTACAATCATATTACAAAAAGATTTCTTAACATTTCAAAAGTGTTACAAAGGAGTAGAAAAATGAAAAAGAAAACCTATATCAAATTGATGGCAGCGACTGTATTGGCTTCTACCTTGCTACTAGGAGCTTGTGGAAATAAAAACGAAACCACTCAAACCAGTAGCTCTACAAAGACAAGTCAATCATCAAGCTCTAAAGCAGCTTCTTCTAGCAAAGAAAGCAAGACTCAAAAATCTTCAAGCTCAGCTTCATCTGAAAAGGCTCAGGCATCCTCAGGTCAGTCTTCTACAACGCCAGATCAGTCACAAGCGAAACCAGCACCTGAATCAAGACAAGAACAAGCAGCTCCTAGTCAACAAGCCCCATCTCAGGCACCTTCAACTCAGCAAGGTTCTCAAGCTCAGTCTAACCAGTCAGACTATGATCCAACAACTGACCGCCAACTTCAAGACAAGCAAGCAGAACACAACAAACGCTACAAGGGTGTTTTAACCATGGTCGATGGTGATTTCTCAGCAGCTGCAGGCAACTGGAAGGGAGCAAATGACGAAACTATTACGGTTTCATCAGGGGGCCAATTTACAGTAGAAACTGCAGATGGAAAGAAAGAAAACTATTCTATCAGAGGCTACTCTTACACACTTGATGATGGCAAGTATAATGCCAAAATAGGTGGAGGAAAAATCATCCAAATTACAACAGGTGCGGATGGTAAAGTTTCGAGCGTTGCCTTGATTCAATAATAGTACCTAGGTCTTCCTAGGAGCTAAAAAACCGTAAACTCAAGCGAGTTACGGTTTTTTGTGTATTATGCTTTGTCTAATTGCAAGAGGGCTTCAATCTCTGCTAGGGTGCTAGCTTGTGAAATGGCTCCACGAAGTTTAGCAGCGCCAGATGTTCCCCGGAGGTAGTGCGGAGCGAGGCCGCGGAATTCACGAACGGCTACGTTTTCTCCTTTGAGGTTAATCAAGCGTTTCAAATGTTCGTAGGCGATTTTCATCTTATCTTCAAAGGTCAAATCAGGGAGAATTTCTCCTGTTTCAAAGTAGTGGTTGATCTGGTTGAAGAGATAGGGATTACCCATAGCTGCGCGACCAATCATAACTGCGTCAGCCCCGACTTCTTCGATACGCTGTTTGGCTTCTTGGACCGTACGGATATCACCATTTGCGATAAATGGAATCTTGGTCAAAGCTTGAGCAACCTTGTGTAGGGTCTCGAGGTCTGCGTGACCAGTATACATTTGTTCGCGGGTACGGCCATGCATAGCGAGAGCAGAAACACCTGCAGCTTCAGCAGCGAGGGCATTCTCCACGGCCAGGGATGGATCAGACCAACCAGTACGCATTTTGACAGTGAGGGGGATATCAAGGATAGATTGGACCTTGTTGATAATAGAGTAGATCTTGTCTGGGTCCTTGAGCCACATAGCGCCAGCTTCATTCTTCACGATTTTGTTAACTGGGCAACCCATGTTGATATCGACGATATCAGTCTTGGTGTTTTCTTGGATGAATTCTGCTGCGCGTGCGAGGCTATCTTCATCGCTACCAAAGAGTTGGATAGAAACAGGGTTCTCTCCTTCATCGATATGAAGCATATGTAGGGTTTTTTCGTTGTTGTATTGGATTCCCTTGTCAGAGACCATTTCCATGACAACGAGTCCAGCTCCGAGCTCTTTTGCGATGGTGCGAAAGGCTGAGTTGGTGACACCAGCCATGGGTGCTAAAACGGTACGATTGGGAATCTCAACATTGCCAATCATAAAAGGTGTATTAAGATTTGTCACGAATGAGTTCCTCCAGATCGTTTTCATCAAAGTTATAAGTAGTTTGGCAGAATTGACAAGTGATTTCTGCCCCGTGGTCTTCCTCTTTCATTTCCTCCAGGTCTGAATTTGGAAGGCTGGCAAGAGCGTTCATAAAACGATCTTTGCCGCAGTCACATTGGAAACGGATTTCTTCTTCAGATAGACGTTTGTAAGATTCGTCACCATAGATGGCCTTGAGAAGGGCTTCGATATGGTCATCGCTTTCCAGAAGGGTTGAGATGGCTGGCATTTCTTGGATGCGTTTTTCAAAGCGAGCAATCTCTTCTTCCTTGGCCCCTGGCAATACTTGGAGAAGGAAACCTCCGGCAACTTCGACCTTGTCGTCTTTATCCAAAAGAACATTGAGCCCGACTGCTGAAGGGGTTTGTTGGCTTTCAGTCAGGTAGTATGCCAAGTCTTCACCGATTTCCCCAGAGATGAGGGGAGTCATGGAGTTGTAGGGATTTCCAGTACCGTAGTCTGTGATAACGAGAAATTGGCCATTGCCGACAAAAGGACCGACTAGGACTTCACCCGTTGCAGTCTTTTTGATGTCAACACCAGGATTTTGAACGTAGCCTTTGACGTTTCCCTTGGTATCTGCAACCGTGATGATGGCACCGAGAGAGCTCGTTCCAAGAACTTTAACAGTTAGTTTAGTATTTCCTTTTTCATTGGCTGCGAGAATTTGGCTAGCGATAAGGGTGCGACCAAGTGCGATGGTTGAACTGGCTTGGGTTTGATGTTTTTCTTGAGCAGTGCGGACGGTTTCAGTACTATCAAGGACAAAAGCACGAAAGGCTCCGCTTTCTGATATTGTTTTAATAATTTTATCCATGGCTACTATTTTAGCATAAAAATGCCCAAAAGGGGAGCTGTGTGTTTGCTGTTTCTGAGGAATTATGACGAGAAAATCGGCCTTAAAATAAAATGAGAAACAGATTATTTCAGCATTTGAAAGATTTATGCTATGCTTGTAGGAGAAAATGAAAGGGGTAACAAATGTATTTAGGTGATTTGATGGAAAAAGCCGAATCTGGTCAATTTTTAGTCCTTTCCTTTCTGTTACAAGATTCGCAGACAACCGTCAAGGAAGCCATGGAAGAAACAGGCTTTTCAAAGGCGACTCTAACCAAGTACATTTCTCTGATTAACGAAAATGCCTTGGAAATAGGACTAGAGCTGACCATCCACTTGGAAGATGAAAATCTGCGTTTGTCGATTGGTGCAGCCACAAAGGGGAGAGAGATTCGGAGCTTGTTTCTAGACAATGCCATTAAGTACCAAATTTTGGTTTACCTTCTCTATCACCAACAGTTTCTAGCTCATCAGTTGGCTCAAGAATTGATGATTAGCGAGGCCACGCTTGGTCGCCACTTAGCTAGTCTAAATCAGATTTTGTCAGAGTTTGACTTATCCATCCAAAATGGCCGTTGGCGAGGTCCGGAGCATCAGATTCGCTATTTCTATTTCGGCCTTTTCCGCAAGGTCTGGTCCAGTCAGGAGTGGGAAGGTCACATGCAGAAAGCTGAGAGAAAACAAGAGATTGCTACCCTAGAAGAAATCTGCGGTGCTAGCTTGTCTTCAGGTCAGAAATTGGACTTGGTTCTCTGGGCTCACATCAGTCAACAGCGCCTTCGGGTCAATGCTTGTCAGTTTCAAGTCATAGAAGAAAAAATGCGGGGGTATTTTGACAATATTTTCTACTTTCGTTTGCTTCGAAAGGCTCCGTCCTTTTTTGCTGGGCAACACACCCCTCTAGGAACTGAGGACGGTGAGATGATGGTATTCTTTTCATTTCTCCTTTCCCATCGTATCTTGCCCCTTCATACTATGGAGTATATCCTTGGTTTTGGAGGGCGGTTAGCCGATTTGCTGACGCAATTGATTCAAGAAATGAAGAAGGAGGAGCTACTGGGTGACTACACAGAGGATCATGTCACCTATGAACTCAGTCAGCTTTGTGGTCAAGTTTATCTCTACAAGGGCTATATCTTGCAAGATCAGTACAGATACCAGACAGAGAATCGCCATCCCTATTTGCTGATGGAACATGATTTTAGAGGGACTGCAGAGAGAATTTTTCATGCTATACCTGCCTTTCAGCAGGGGACGGATTTGGATAAGAAAATTCTCTGGGAATGGCTCCAGTTGATAGAATATATGGCTGAAAATGGTGGTCAACATATGAGGATTGGTCTAGATTTGACATCTGGTTTCCTTGTCTTTTCTAGGATGGCTGCCATTTTGAAACGGTATTTGGAATACAATCGTTTCATTACTATTGAAGCCTATGACCCCAGTCGACATTATGATTTGTTAATTACCAACAACCCGATCCATAAGAAAGAACAGACTCCGGTTTATTATTTAAAAAATGATTTGGATATGGAGGATTTGGCGAAGATTCGTCAGATGCTCTTTGCCTAAAAGGCCTGAATTTTCAGGTCTTTTTTGTGAAATTCGCACAATCTCCTCACATTTTTTTAAAATTTTAAAAAAATTGATAAACAAGAAAGCGCTTTATTTTGTATACTAGTTACTGTAAAGAGGAACCCCCTCAAGATTTTATCAGGAGGACAGCACATGTCACAAGAAAAATACATCATGGCCATTGACCAAGGAACGACCAGTTCTCGTGCCATCATTTTTAACAAAAAAGGAGAAAAGGTCAGCTCTAGTCAAAAAGAGTTCACTCAGATTTTCCCTCAAGCAGGTTGGGTTGAGCACAATGCCAATGAAATTTGGAACTCCGTTCAGTCAGTTATCGCGGGTGCTTTCATCGAAAGTGGTGTGAAACCAAGTCAAATCGAGGCCATCGGGATTACCAACCAGCGTGAAACAACTGTCGTTTGGGATAAGAAAACAGGTCTCCCTATCTACAATGCTATCGTTTGGCAATCACGCCAGACAGCACCTCTGGCTGAACAACTAAAAAGCCAAGGTTATGTGGAAAAATTCCATGAAAAGACTGGTTTGATCATCGATGCTTACTTCTCTGCTACCAAGGTTCGTTGGATTTTAGACCATGTAGAAGGTGCTCAAGAGAGAGCTGAAAAGGGTGAATTGCTCTTTGGTACAATTGATACTTGGCTGGTTTGGAAATTGACTGACGGCGCAGCTCACGTGACCGACTACTCAAATGCAGCCCGTACCATGCTCTATAACATTAAAGAACTCAAATGGGATGATGAGATTTTGGAAATCCTCAACATTCCGAAGGCTATGCTTCCAGAAGTTCGTTCTAACTCTGAAATCTACGGCAAGACTGCTCCATTCCATTTCTACGGTGGAGAAGTACCAATTTCAGGTATGGCTGGGGACCAACAGGCAGCCCTCTTCGGTCAGTTGGCCTTTGAACCAGGTATGGTCAAAAATACTTATGGAACAGGTTCTTTCATCATTATGAACACTGGTGAAGAGATGCAGTTGTCTGAAAACAACCTTTTGACAACGATTGGTTATGGAATCAACGGCAAGGTTTACTATGCCTTGGAAGGTTCTATCTTCATCGCAGGAAGTGCCATTCAGTGGCTTCGTGATGGACTTCGCATGGTTGAAAATTCACCAGAGTCTGAAAAATATGCTCTCAATTCTCACAACAATGATGAAGTTTATGTCGTACCTGCCTTTACAGGTCTAGGGGCTCCATACTGGAACCAAAATGCTCGTGGTTCGGTCTTTGGCTTGACTCGTGGAACAAGCAAAGAAGACTTTATCAAGGCTACTCTGCAATCCATCGCTTACCAAGTACGCGACATCATTGATACCATGCAGGTGGATGCCAAGACTGCTATTCAAGTTCTCAAAGTCGATGGCGGTGCTGCTATGAACAACTTCCTCATGCAGTTCCAGGCTGACATTTTGGGAATCGACATCGCACGCGCTAAAAACTTGGAAACAACTGCCCTAGGAGCAGCCTTCCTAGCTGGTTTGGCAGTGGGTTACTGGAAGGATTTGGATGAGTTGAAACTCTTGAACGAGACAGGAGAACTCTTTGAGCCATCCATGAACGAATCGCGCAAGGAACAACTCTACAAGGGCTGGAAGAAAGCTGTGAAAGCAACTCAAGTCTTTGCGGAAATCGATGACTAATAACAACTAATACTGGGAGAATAAAGTGACTCAGTTAGAAAGTGTGTAAATATGGAATTTTCAAAGAAAACACGTGAATTATCAATTAAAAAAATGCAGGAACGCACCTTGGATCTCTTAATTATCGGTGGAGGGATTACAGGAGCTGGTGTAGCTTTGCAGGCGGCAGCCAGTGGTCTTGATACTGGTTTGATTGAAATGCAGGACTTCGCAGAAGGAACATCTAGCCGTTCAACAAAATTGGTCCACGGAGGTCTGCGTTACCTTAAACAATTTGACGTGGAAGTGGTATCAGATACAGTTTCTGAACGTGCAGTGGTTCAACAAATCGCTCCACATATTCCAAAACCAGATCCAATGCTCTTGCCAGTTTACGATGAGGATGGAGCGACCTTTAGCCTTTTCCGTCTCAAAGTAGCCATGGACTTGTACGACCTTTTGGCAGGTGTTAGCAATACGCCAGCTGCTAACAAGGTCTTGAGCAAGGATCAAGTCTTGGAACGTCAACCAAACTTGAAGAAAGAAGGCTTGGTAGGAGGTGGAGTTTACCTTGACTTCCGTAACAATGATGCGCGTCTAGTGATTGAAAACATCAAACGTGCCAATCAAGACGGTGCCCTCATTGCCAACCACGTTAAGGCAGAAGGCTTCCTCTTTGACGAAAGTGGCAAGATTACAGGTGTTGTAGCTCGTGATTTGTTGACAGACCAAGTCTTTGAAATCAAGGCTCGTCTGGTGATTAACACAACAGGTCCTTGGAGCGACAAGGTACGTAATTTGTCCAATAAGGGAACCCAATTCTCACAAATGCGTCCAACTAAGGGAGTGCACTTGGTAGTGGATTCAAGCAAGATCAAGGTTTCACAGCCAGTTTACTTTGACACAGGTTTGGGCGATGGCCGTATGGTCTTTGTTCTCCCACGTGAAAACAAGACTTACTTTGGTACAACGGATACAGACTACACAGGCGATTTGGAACACCCAAAAGTGACGCAGGAAGATGTAGATTATCTACTTGGTATTGTCAACAACCGCTTCCCAGAAGCCAACATTGCCATTGATGATATCGAAAGCAGCTGGGCTGGTCTTCGTCCATTGATCGCAGGCAATAGCGCTTCTGACTACAATGGCGGCAACAACGGAACCATTAGCGACGAAAGCTTCAATAGCTTGATTGCGACTGTCGAGGCATATCTATCGAAAGAAAAAACGCGTGAAGATGTTGAATCTGCTGTCAGCAAGCTTGAAAGCAGCACATCTGAGAAACATTTGGATCCATCTGCAGTTTCTCGTGGTTCGAGCTTGGACCGTGATGATAATGGCCTCTTGACCCTTGCTGGTGGTAAAATCACAGACTACCGTAAGATGGCTGAAGGAGCTATGGAGCGCGTAGTCGATATCCTCAAAGCAGAATTTGACCGTAGCTTTAAACTGATCAACTCGAAGACTTATCCTGTTTCAGGTGGAGAATTGAACCCAGCAAATGTGGACTCAGAAATCGAAGCCTTTGCTCAACTTGGAGTTTCACGTGGTTTGGATAGCAAGGAAGCTCACTATCTCGCAAATCTTTACGGTTCAAATGCACCGAAGGTCTTTGCCCTTGCTCACAGCTTGGAGCAAGCGCCAGGACTCAGCTTGGCAGATACCTTGTCCCTTCACTATGCAATGCGCAATGAGTTGGCTCTGAGCCCGGTTGACTTCCTCCTTCGCCGTACCAACCATATGCTCTTCATGCGTGATAGTTTGGATAGCATCGTTGAGCCAGTTCTGGATGAAATGGGACGATTCTATGATTGGTCAGTAGAAGAAAAAGCAGCCTACCGTGCGGATGTTGAAGCAGCTCTTGCTCAAAACGATTTGGCAGAACTAAAAAATTAAAAAATGGAAAAGAAGTGGAGGGTAGCATTCCTTATCGCCCGCCCCTTCTTTTATAATGGAGACAAAGATATGATGAAAGAATTATTTGGAGAATTTTTGGGGACCTTAATCCTCATCCTTCTAGGAAATGGTGTTGTAGCAGGCGTGGTTCTTCCCAAAACCAAGAGCAATAATTCAGGATGGATTGTGATTACTATGGGATGGGGAATTGCTGTAGCCGTTGCGGCCTTTGTATCTGGCACGCTCAGTCCAGCCCACCTAAATCCAGCTGTGACGTTTGCGATGGCCTTAAAAGGAACGCTCTCTTGGGGTTCTGTTTTCCCTTATATCCTAGCCCAATTCGCAGGAGCGATGGTGGCTCAGATTTTGGTTTGGTTGCAATTCAAACCGCACTATGAGGCGGAAGAAAATGCAGGCAATATCCTAGCAACCTTCAGTACTGGACCAGCAATCAAGAACACAGTATCCAACTTGATCAGCGAAATCCTTGGCACCTTTGTTTTGCTCTTGACAATCTTTGCCTTGGGACTCTATGACCTTCAAGCCGGTTTAGGGACCTTTGCAGTGGGGACCTTGATTGTCGGTATCGGTCTTTCACTAGGTGGGACAACGGGTTATGCCTTGAACCCAGCTCGTGACCTTGGACCTCGTATCATGCACAGCATCTTGCCAATTCCAAACAAGGGAGACGGGGACTGGTCTTATGCTTGGATTCCAGTTGTAGGACCTATTGTTGGTGCGGCCTTAGCAGTTCTCGTATTTTCACTTTTCTAAGATAAAAGAGTTATTGGCAACAGAGTTTGAGATGGAAAGCTCAGGCTCTTTTTTGATGGCCAAAACATTAATATTTTAACTTATCTTAAAATAAGCTAAAACCAATTTTTAAGTTATGCTAAACAGTTGAAAAAAAGGTTGATAAAGTGGTAAAATGTTAGGAAGATAAGATGCTAACAATACATACTGATAGTTAATAGAAATAATATATTAATGGATAGCTTATGAAAAAACAACGAAATTTACATGTATTCTTAGGCCGGACGGCTCTATATTTTGTAATCTTGCTTGGTTTGCTTTATTTTTTTAGTTACCTTGGTCAGAGCCAAGGCACCTTTATTTATAATGAGTTCTAGTTTAAAGGAGAAGAGGAACAGTGTCTAATAAACCGATAAAAGATATGATTGAAACGATTGAGCACTTTGCTCAAACGCAACCAACATATCCTGTCTACAATGTTTTAGGTCAAGAACATACTTATGGTGAACTGAAGGCTGATTCGGATAGTTTGGCTGCAGCTATCGACCAACTAGGCTTGCCTGATAAATCTCCAGTCGTCGTTTTTGGTGGTCAGGAATATGAGATGTTGGCTACCTTTGTAGCGCTAACTAAGTCAGGTCATGCCTACATTCCAATTGATAGCCATTCGGCCTTGAAACGAGTTTCTGCTATCGTAGAAGTTGCAGAGCCAAGCTTGATTATTGCTATCTCAGATTTTCCATTAGAGCAAACTAGCATACCGATGCTGAATTTGGAGCAAGTCCATGAAGCTTTTGCTCAAGCTTCCAGCTACGAGATGACCCATCCAGTAAAGGGGGATGACAACTACTACATCATCTTTACTTCTGGTACGACTGGTAAGCCTAAGGGAGTGCAGATCTCTCATGATAATCTCCTCAGCTTTACCAACTGGATGATTACAGATAAGGAATTTGCGACGCCAAGTCGTCCACAAATGCTGGCTCAGCCCCCTTATTCTTTTGACCTATCTGTCATGTACTGGGCACCGACCTTGGCACTTGGTGGCACGCTTTTCGCTCTTCCTTCAGCCATTACTCAGGATTTCAAAAAACTCTTTGCGACAATTTTTTCCTTGCCCATTGCTATCTGGACCTCAACACCGTCCTTTGCAGATATGGCCATGTTGTCAGAAGACTTTAACAGTGAGAAAAGGCCAGGAATCACGCATTTCTACTTTGATGGTGAAGAATTGACGGTCAAAACAGCTCAAAAACTGCGTGAGCGTTTCCCAAATGCTCGTATTATCAATGCCTACGGTCCAACAGAAGCGACAGTAGCCCTGTCAGCTGTTGCCGTGACAGACGAGATGTTGAAGACTCTCAAACGCCTGCCAATCGGCTATACCAAGGCTGATTCTCCGACCTTTATCATTGATGAGGAAGGTCAGAAAGTTCCAAATGGTGAGCAGGGAGAAATCATCGTTTCTGGGCCAGCTGTTTCAAAAGGCTATATGAATAATCCTGAAAAAACGGCAGAAGCTTTCTTTGAGTTCGAAGGTCTTCCAGCCTACCACACAGGGGATGTAGGAACGATGACAGATGAGGGCTTGCTTCTCTATGGTGGACGCATGGATTTCCAGATTAAGTTTAATGGTTATCGCATTGAGCTTGAAGATGTCTCTCAAAACCTCAACAAGTCTCGCTTTATCGAGTCTGCTGTTGCTGTCCCACGTTATAACAAGGACCACAAGGTACAAAATCTACTGGCCTATGTCATCCTAAAGGATGGTGTCCGTCAGCAGTTTGAGCGTGATATCGATATTACCAAGGCTATTAAGGAAGATCTAGCAGATATCATGATGTCCTATATGATGCCTTCTAAGTTTCTTTATCGAGATAGTTTGCCGCTAACGCCTAATGGTAAAATTGATATCAAGGGCTTGATCAATGAGGTAAACAGCCGATGATGGAGCTTTATAAACAGCTACCTCATTTGGAACCTTATGGTGATCTTCAGTACTTTTTATACGTAATTGCTGCGACTTTACCTATCTTTATTGGTCTTTTTTTCAAGAAACGTTTTGCCTTGTACGAGGTGCTCGTTAGTCTCTTCTTTATCGTCACCATGTTGGTCGGTGGAAAGACGAATCAAATAAGCGCTCTTATCCTTTATGTTATCTGGCAAGTACTTCTTGTATCTTTCTACAAAAGGTACAGGAAACAACGGGATAGTAAATGGATATTTTACCTGGTTAGCTTTCTATCCCTATTGCCAATCGTCTTTGTGAAAGTATCTCCTGCTATTCATGGACCTCAATCTTTGTTTGGCTTTTTAGGGATTTCTTACTTAACCTTTCGTGCAGTTGGGGTTATCGTTGAGTTGAGAGACGGTGTCATCAAGGATTTAACGATTTGGCAATTCTTACGTTTTCTTCTCTTTATGCCGACTTTCTCAAGTGGTCCCATTGATCGTTTTAAACGTTTCAATGAAAATTACGAGACCATTCCTGAGCGGGATGAGCTGATGGATATGCTAGAAGAGGCTGTCAAATATATCATGCTTGGCTTCCTCTACAAGTTTATCTTGGCTCACATTTTAGGAGAGACATTATTGCCTCCGCTGAAAAATTTGGCCTTGCAGACAGGTGTTTTTTTTAACCTCTACGCTTTAGCGGTCATGTACACCTTTGGTCTGGAGCTCTTCTTTGACTTTGCGGGCTACTCTATGTTTGCCTTAGCCATTTCAAACTTGATGGGTATTCATAGTCCTATCAACTTTAACAAGCCCTTTTTGTCAAGGGATTTAAAAGAGTTTTGGAATCGCTGGCACATGAGTCTGTCTTTCTGGTTCCGTGATTTTGTCTTTATGCGGATGGTCATGGTGTTGACCAGAAAGAAGGTCTTTAAAAATCGCAATGTGACCTCAAGTGTAGCCTATATTCTCAATATGCTGATTATGGGATTTTGGCATGGTGTGACCTGGTACTACATCGCCTATGGACTTTTTCATGGGATTGGATTGGTCATCAATGACGCTTGGGTTCGTAAGAAAAAAGCGCTCAATAAAGAACGGAAAAAAGCTGGAAAGGGTTCCTTACCTGAGAATCGCTGGATTCAGTTGCTTGGCATGGTTGTCACCTTCCATGTCGTGATGGTTTCATTCTTAATCTTTTCTGGATTTTTGAATGATTTATGGTTTAAAAAATAAAAGGATATAAAAAATGGATATCAAATCAGAAGTTATTGAAATTATTGATGAGTTGTTTATGGAAGATGTTTCTGACATGATGGATGAAGATCTTTTTGATGCCGGTGTCTTGGATAGCATGGGAACGGTTGAATTGATTGTTGAGATTGAAAACCGTTTTGACATTCGTGTTCCAGTGACGGAGTTCGGTCGTGATGACTGGAATACGGCTAATAAAATCGTAGAGGGTATTACGGAGTTGAAGAATGCTTAAACGCTTGTGGCTGATCTTCGGGCCTCTGCTTCTTGCTAGTATTCTTGTTTTCTTACTAATCTTTTTCTATCCAGGTACAACAAGCCATAATCTGACGGAGGAAAAGTACTCGGCGGCTTCTGTTAGTGCAGAGAGTTTTAAAGAGAGAAGCCAAAAGGTAAGGGCTCTTACGGATCCAAATATGCGTTTTATTCCTTTTCTAGGGTCCAGTGAATGGATTCGATTTGATAGTGTCCATCCAGCTGTTTTAGCGGAAAAATACCATCGTCCCTATCGTCCTTACTTTCTAGGTCAAGCAGGAGCAGCCTCTCTAAATCAATATTTTGGTCTACAGCAAATTTTGCCAGAAATAGAGAATAAGCAGGCTGTATTTGTGATTTCGCCTCAGTGGTTTACGGAGACAGATTATGAACCCGCCGCGTTTCAGAGATTTTTTAACAGTGACCAATTGACAGCTTTTTTGGAAAATCAATCTGGTGATACTGCTGCAAAGCATGCGGCTATTCGATTGTTAAAGCAGAATCCTAATGTTGCATTAAAAGGCATTGTTCAAAAACTGTCAAAGGGTGAAGAATTATCAGATGTTGATCGGGTTGCTATTGATATTTTTGCGCGATTCAATGAAAAACAATCCGCTCTCTTTGGGCAATTCTCCATTCGAGGACAACTCAAGTACAAGGAACACGTGGAGAACTATTTAAAAGATCTTCCGGATCAATTTTCTTATGATGAGTTAGAAAAAATTGTTCGTAAGGACGCAGAAGCAAATACGACCAATAACGATATGGGGATGGAAAATCATTTCTATACGAGAGAGATTCAAAAGGATTTAAAAAAATGGGAAGGGTATCAAAAAAATTACAACTTCCTCAAGTCCTCTGAATACAATGATTTGCAGCTGGTCCTCAATCAATTTGCTAAGTCGAATGTCAATGTGCTCTTTGTTATTCAGCCGGTTAACAAGAAGTGGATGGAGTACACAGGGCTCAGTGAAGAGATGTACCAGCATGCAGTGGAGAAAATTCGTTACCAATTAGAAAATCAAGGTTTCACCAACATTGCTGACTTTTCTAAAAAAGGCGGAGATCCGTACTTTGTCAAGGATACCATTCATATTGGTTGGTTGGGTTGGTTGGCTTTTGATAAGGTTGTCAATCCCTTCTTGACTGATCCGACACCAGCTCCAGACTATAAGATGAACGACCGCTTCTTTAGCAAGGACTGGGCGACCTATGATGGGAATATCAAAGATTTCCAATAAAAAGAGTTAAAAGTTTGGGATTTGAACCCAAGCTTTTTTGTTTAAATGGGCTCTATGTCAACTGTAGTGGGTGACCTATAACTAAGCACGAGAGGAGACGAA
>NZ_JAUMZR010000036.1:0-19826 GCF_030528045.1 Streptococcus sp. | reverse complement strand
GATACCAGAGGTCTGGTGTTAGTTGGATAATTTTACCATTTTTAGCGGCAGGAGTTTCAGCGATGAGGGCATTTTCTAGGACGCCATCGTTGCTAGAGTTGTCCCCACCAATGGCAAGGGTACGGTTGATGACAAAGAGGATGTCAGGATTGATTTCTTTGACACTTTCAAAGCTGACTTCTTGTCCGTGGCGAGAGTCTTCAAATTGAGTATCAGTTGGTTTGAATTTCAAGGTTTGATACAAGAAAGAGAAACGAGATTGGGCACCAAAGGCAGCCATTTTTCCTTCATTGAGGAGGATAGCAAGGGCTTTTTTGTCAGAACTCTCGTTTTTAGTAGCGACTTCCTGAATGCTCTTGTCTAGGTTGGCTAATTCTTCCTTGACTTTCTGTGTACCAGTTTCACCAAAGGCGCTTGCTAGGGATTCGATGTTGGCCTTGGTTGAAGTCCAGTAGTCGTCCTTGCTTGCTTGGAAGAGCACGGTTGGAGCAATTTCTTTGAACTTGTCTACGAATTTTTGGGTACGTGGAGAAGCGATAATCAAATCCGGTTCAAGAGCAGCGATGGCTTCTAGGTCTGGCTCAACCATGGAACCCACATTGTTGACATTTCCTGCAAGATCTTTTAGGTAAGTCGGAACAGTTTTTGTAGGCATTCCGACGATGTTTTTTTCAAATCCTAGAGCTCGAATGGTATCCGCAGCACCGAGGTCAAAGGTTACAATCTTTTCAGGAACCTTTGAAAGTTTGACCTCATCTAGTGAACTTTTAATGGTTACCTCTGTTGGAGCAGAGCTACTTGTCTCTGTCTGGCTAGTGCTTGAGTTTGTATTTGTACTACATGCACCAAGTAGGAGCAAGAAGCTAGCCACTAGGGCAGTGAGATAAAGTTTAAGGGATGTTTTCATGATTTCTCCTTTTTAAAATGTGATAACGATGTAGGGAGTCTCTTATATAGGATTGTTAGCTAAGAGACAGAGGGTTCTCTAACATGAGTTCAGAATAGCTAGCTATAGATACAGATCTTTTTGCCATTGATATCCGCGAGCGTGATGGGAATCTCATAGAGTTGACTGAGCAGGTCAGCCTGCATGATTTGAGCAGTCGTTCCCTTGCAAAAGACTTGACCGTCCTTGAAGGCAACAATTTCATCCGCATATTGGCTAGCCATGTTGATATCGTGGAGGACGATGATAATGGTCTTCCCTAGTTCCTCCACCAGTTGACGAAGGATCTGCATCATGCTGACGCTTTGCTTGATATCGAGGTTGTTGAGTGGTTCGTCCAGTAAGATAAAGTCTGTATCCTGAGCTAGTACCATGGCGATAAAGACACGTTGGAGCTGTCCGCCAGACAGACTATCGATGTAGCGGTCTTTTAAGTTTGTCAGTTCCAGATAGTCTAGAGTTTCTCGGATTTTTTCCCAGTCTTCTGCCTTCAGTCGACCACGGCTGTAGGGAAAACGTCCAAAGCTGACCAGTTCTTCAACGGTCAATTTGGCTTGGTAATTGATCTTCTGCTTTAGGATAGTGAGCTCTTTGGCTAGTTCTTGCGAATTCCAACTCTCGATTTCACGACCTTTGATACTGAGAATTCCCTGATCTTTCTTGGTCAGTCTGCTCATGATGGATAGGAGAGTTGATTTTCCAGCACCATTTGGACCAATAAAGGCTGTCAGTTTCTGAGGACTGACTTCAAGCGAAATATCTTGCAAAATATCCTGTTTTTGAATGGATTTGTCAATGTTTTCCAATTTCACCGACGGGCCCTCCTGTAAAGTAAGATAAAGAATAAGAGACCACCCACACTCTCGATGATCATGCTGATGCGAATTTCCAGTGCAAAGATTCGTTCGATGAGGGCTTGCCCCAAGGTCAAACTAATAAATCCAATCAGAATGGCTACGATAAAGAGCAACTTGTGCCGATAATCTTTGACGATTAGGTAGGTAAGATTGGCTAGCATAAAGCCGAAGAAGGCCATAGGTCCTACCAAGGCAGTCGCTGTTGAGGTCAAAAGCACGATGCCCCAGAGGAGTTCTCTCTGTTCTTTTTCAACATCGAGTCCCAGTATCTGAGCCGTTTCTCTTTGCAGGTGCAAGACATCTAGAACGACTGCTTTTCGAAAGAAAAAGATTGTCAAGGCAAGGATGATCAGAGAACCGATGGCTAGGATGGAAGTGTTGAGATGCTGAAAGGAGGCAAAGAGACTGTTCTGCAGTTTATCGTATTCATTTGGATCCATCAGAACTTGTAGGAAGGTACTGATATTTCGAAAGAGACTTCCGAGCGCTAGGCAGATTAGCAGAATGAAGACCAGATCTTGCTTCATCAGCGTTTTCAAGTAGCCTTGTAAGGCGAGAAAAAAGAGGGATTGAAGCAGAAGCAAGACTAGAAATTCTAAGACAGGAGACTTTCCAAGCTGTAGAAATTTGCTTTCAAATATCAGTAGCAGGGTTTGTAGCAAGACATAGAAGGATTCGATTCCCAAAATACTTGGTGTCAGAAAGCTATTTTCTGTCAAGGTTTGAAAACTAATGGTCGAAATCCCTGTCGCGATAGCTACCAAGAGATAAACGATGATTTTTTGGGAACGCAGCTTCCAGGCAAAGGCAGACAGGTTAGTGATGGGCCAAAAGTAGAGGAGACAAGCTCCGATGGCCAGAATAATGAGAAGGCAGAAGAGCTTGGTATGTTTGCTTTTAAACTGCATCTTTTTGTCCCCCTCTCCATAGAAGTAGGATAAAGACGAGGCTGCCGATGATTCCTAGTAGGAGACTAACAGACAGCTCATAGGGCCGAATCAAGACTCGAGAGAGGATGTCGCAGGCCAGAACCAGATTGGCGCCGACCAGTGCGACAACGAGTTTGGTTTGGCTCAGATTATCTCCATAGCGCTTGCGGACAAGATTGGGAACGATGACCCCGAGAAAAGGCAAGGCACCCACGGTAATCATGGTGACACTTGTCGTTAGTGCCACTAGAAAGAGGGCCAGCTTTTCAAGTAGGGAGTAAGAAATCCCCAAACTCTCACTGGTTTCCTTGCCCAGATTCATGATGGTGAAGGTTTGGGATAATTTCCAAACGGCTATCAGGATAATGAGGCCTAAGAAGAGCCACTCATACTGATGGGTCTGAATCATGGAGAAGGAACCCTGGGTCCAGGCCGTCATACTCTGAACCAGATTGAAACGATAGGCGATAACTTCTGTGATAGAACCGATAATCCCACTATAGATGATCCCGATCAAGGGCAACATCCACCTTTCCTTTACAGAAAAAATAGTCATAAAGGCCAGGAAGAAGAGAGTAAATAAAATGGATGAGCCAAAAGCAAAGAGCATCTTTTGGGTCAGACTCGCAGACGGAAAGACAAAGAGGCTTAACACCATTCCCAGTTTAGCGGCGTCTGTCGTTCCGACTGTACTCGGAGCAGCAAACTGATTTTGGGTGATGGTCTGCATGAGGAGTCCTGCCATGCTCATACTGGAGGCTGCAAGGAGAATGCTAATGGTTCTTGGAAGACGCGACTCTTGAAAGAGTAGCCAGGTCTGTTGCTCAAAAGCAAAGAATTTTTCCCAAGAAAAATCACTGGTTCCAATACTAATGGAGAGAAAGACCAGGAGTAGAAGTAAGCCTGTTAAAATATGAGAGAGTTTCATGCCCCGTCCTTTCATGTAGATTTGGTATAAAAAATACCCTTGGAGATAATGTAACACGATTTTTTTAATCTGTCAATAAATTTTCTGACAATTTAATGTAAAAAGAAAGAAAAATTCCTGAAATAATATCTGCCCCTCTATTTTATAGGATAAACTAGTAAAAACTAATCCAACTTCCCTCTATCCTTCTCCTATAAAAAGTGGTAAAATGGAGGACAGAAAGAAGGAACTGATATGACAACATTATTTTCAAAAATCAAAGAAGTAACAGAGCTTGCTGCGATCTCAGGCCACGAAGCGCCTGTCCGGACTTATCTTCGTGAAAGGTTGACACCGCACGTGGATGAAGTAGTGACAGATGGCTTAGGTGGTATTTTCGGTATCAAGCATTCAGAAGCTACGGATGCACCGCGTGTTTTGGTCGCATCTCACATGGACGAAGTTGGTTTTATGGTCAGCGAGATTAAGCCAGATGGTACCTTCCGTGTCGTTGAAATCGGTGGCTGGAATCCTATGGTGGTCAGCAGCCAACGCTTTAAACTCTTTACTCGTGACGGTCGTGAAATTCCTGTGATCTCAGGTTCTGTCCCTCCACATTTGACTCGTGGAACAGGTGGACCAACCATGCTAGCTATCTCTGATATCATTTTTGATGGTGGTTTTGCAGACAAGGCTGAGGCAGAAAGTTTTGGCATTCGTCCTGGTGATACCATCGTGCCAGATAGCTCAGCGATCTTAACAGCCAATGAAAAAAATATCATTTCAAAAGCTTGGGACAACCGCTACGGTGTTCTTATGGTTAGTGAGCTAGCAGAAGCTTTGTCAGGTCAAAAACTCGGAAATGAACTCTATCTTGGCTCGAACGTCCAAGAAGAAGTTGGGCTTCGTGGCGCTCATACTTCTACAACTAAGTTTGACCCAGAAGTTTTCCTAGCTGTTGACTGTTCACCTGCTGGTGATGTTTATGGTGGTCAAGGCAAGATTGGGGACGGAACTTTGATTCGTTTCTATGATCCAGGCCACTTGCTCCTCCCAGTTATGAAGGATTTCCTTTTGACAACGGCTGAAGAAGCGGGCATCAAGTACCAATACTACTGTGGAAAAGGCGGAACGGACGCTGGAGCAGCTCATCTGAAAAATGGTGGTGTCCCATCTACAACTATCGGTGTCTGTGCTCGTTATATCCACTCTCACCAAACTCTCTACGCGATGGATGACTTCTTAGAAGCCCAAGCTTTCTTGCAAGCCTTGGTGAAAAAATTGGATCGTTCAACGGTTGATTTGATTAAACATTATTAAACATAAGGGAGGTGGTCTGGATGGTAGAACCAAACCTAGAAAGCCTTATAAGAGATCTCTACAACCATGCCCGTCAGGGCTTGAGTGAAGATTTAGTTGCTGCTCTTCTAGAGACTGCTAAAAAACTACCCACTACAAATGAGCAATTACTAGCAGTGCGACTCTCAGGACTTGTCAATCGTGAATTGCTCATCAATCCCAAACATCCAGCACCTGAATTGATCAATTTGGCGCGCTTTATCAAAAAAGAAGAAGCCAAGTATAGGGGCACTGCAGTTTCTGTTATCATGTTTGGAGAACTCTTTAAAAAGCTTTGATTCCATTGTGAATCAAAGCTTTTTTATATGCTCCAAAAGAAATTCTTGATGAGGAGACAAAAAAGCCATCCCATTCAGGACAGCTTCTTGGTACTTATACTCAATGAAAATCAAAGAGCAAACTAGGAAACTAACCGCAGGCTGTACTTGAGTACGGCAAGGCGACGTTGATGTGGTTTGAAGAGATTTTCGAAGAGTATTAGATTTGTTCAGCAATGACCTTTTCAGCTAGGTTCATAGCATGGTCAGATACACGAGTGTAGTGGGAAATGATGTCGATAAAGTTGACTCCAGCTTGTGTAGAACACTCACCCTTGTTAAGGCGTTTGATATGGGTCTTTCTGAGAACACGTTCCATATTGTTGATTTCTTTATGGCGTTCAATCAGACTTTGAGCTTTTTCAATATCATTGTTTTCCACACTATCAAGGGCATCCTTGATGAATGCGGTTGTTGCTTGATAAATCTCAGCTAATTCCTCTAAAGCAGCATCAGAAAATTGAACATTCTTACGTTGGAGGTAGTCTGTTAGGTTGAGCAAGCCTTCTGCGTGGTCCCCAATCCGTTCCAAATCACGAGACGAATCCAGGATGTTGGTCAAGACTTCGCTTTCCTTTTGACTCAAGGATTCGCTTGAGAGTCTGATGAGGTAACGAGTGAGTTTTTCATCGATGGTGTTGATGGCCTCCTCTGTCTTGTGCCCTTTTTCAGCTACCTTTTCATCCAAACCGATGATATAGGTATAAGAAAGGTCAAAAGCTTTGGCTGCATAGTTCCCTAAGTGCAAAAGTTCTTTTTTAGCATTTCCTAGAGCGATAGAAGGAGATTGCTGGATAAGTTGCTCGTCGAGATAGAGGGGCTCGTACTTGACAACCTCGTCTTCACCAGGGATGAGCTTGGTTACAAAGTAGGCCAAGGCTCCGATGAATGGAAATTGTACAATGGTGTTACTTACGTTAAAGGCACCGTGAGAGAAGGCGATGGTCATCTCAGGTGAGAGGTGAAGGAGTTCCTGGAAGTACTCGATCATAGCAGTGAAGGGGCCTAATAGGATTAAGCAAAGAATAGTTCCTAAAACGTTAAAGGTAACGTGGGTTGCCGCAACGCGCTTTGCAGAGACATTGGCTCCAGCTGCTGCAATGATAACTGTTAGAGTTGTCCCGATATTATCTCCGAAAAGAACTGGTAGTGAACCTTTAAGATCAATGAACCCACCTGCATAGAGACCTTGTAGAATCCCGATAGTTGCAGAGGAAGCCTGGATGAGGACGGTAATCACTGCACCGGCTACTACTCCTAAAATAGGATTTTGTCCCAAAGTGACCATATATTCCTTGAATTGTGGTAAATCTTTAAGAGGACTCATACCGGCACTGATGAGATTAAGGGCGTAGAAGATTCCCCCTACACCAAACAGGATGCGCCCGATATTGTTTGCTGTTCTGTTTTTTGTAAAGAAGAGGAACATGGTTCCAAGGAAAATCAAGGGTAAAGCATACTCGCCTAGTTTGAAACCGATGATAAAGGAAGTAACGGTGGTTCCGATGTTGGCTCCCATGATAATTCCGATAGCCTGTCTAAGAGTGAGAAGACTAGCGCTGACCAGTCCGACCGTGATAACTGTAACCCCAGTACTTGACTGAATCAGGGCAGTCACGACGATTCCGACTAGAACGCCTAAAAAGGGATTGCTAGTGTACTTGTCAATGTAAAAACGAAGGCGATCTCCAGCAGCTTGTTGCAAACCGTCTCCCATGGTTTTGATACTGTATAAAAACAGTCCTAGACCTCCTAAAAAGTGAAATAAAATTTCCTGCCAATTAATGGACATTTCTTTTTCCTCCGAAAAATAATAACGGAATTTCTCCTATTCTATTTTAAAGGATAAAAGTAAATCTCACAAGTGTTTAGCTGAAATTTTCATAAGAAACAAGAACTTTCTTTTAAAATGAGAGATAGATTCCCTTTAAGATAGATGATTTATAGGATTGTGTCCAAATTTTACTGATTATTATCCTAGTTATAGTTTTTATGTTAAATAGATTGACATCGCTTTCATATAAGATAAAATGAAGATGATCCTGTTCTGGTGGTGTGCACTGAGAACAGTTACTTTTTATCAAAAAGTAAAGCGCTTACTTTATATTTTATTAGGAGGATAAGATGAAAGATCTATTTTTTGAAAAACGTTGCCGTTACAGTATTCGTAAGCTGTCAATCGGGGCTTGTTCCTTGATGATTGGTTCAGCTCTATTTGTGAGTCCAGCTCTTGCCGAACAAGTCGCAGTCCCTGAAACAACTGCAAATACGAGCGCCCAAGCTACAAGCGCTAGTGAAACAGCTAATCCAGATACTGCAGCCCTTGAAAAACAATTATCGGAAACAGAGAACAAAGTAGCTGAGCAAGCAATTTCAGAAAATACTCCAGCAATAGCTGATTTGGTTAATGAAAAAGAAGAGGCAAACCCCGATCTGGCAGATAAAACTGAAAAACCAGTTCAACCAACTGAAAAAGAAGAAGTCAAACCAGAGGAGGCTCCTCAAGTAGCTGAGAAGAAAGCCGACAAACCGACTCTAACAGACGTTCCTAAAAATGAAGAAAAGAGTCTCCGACCAAAAGAAATCAAATTTGATACTTGGGAAGATTTGTTAAAATGGGAACCGGGTGCGCGTGAGGATGATCCTATTAACCGTTCCTCAGTTGAACTCGCCAAGCGCCACAGAGGGCAGTTGGTCAATGAAAAAGCAAGCAGAAGAGCCAAGGTTCAAGCTCTAGCAAATACCAACTCGAAAGCTAAAGACCACGCTTCTGTTGGTGGAGAAGAATTCAAGGCCTATGCTTTTGACTACTGGCAATACTTGGATTCAATGGTCTTCTGGGAAGGTCTAGTTCCAACTCCAGATGTCATTGATGCCGGTCACCGCAACGGAGTTCCCGTTTATGGAACACTCTTTTTCAACTGGTCAAACAGTATTGCTGACCAAGAGAAATTTGCCGCTGCCTTGAAACAAGATGAGGATGGCACCTTCCCAATTGCACGCAAGCTCGTTGATCTCGCTAAGTACTATGGCTTTGATGGCTATTTCATCAACCAAGAAACAACAGGGGAATTGGTAGCACCTCTTGGTGAAAAAATGCGCCAATTCATGCTCTATACAAAGGAATATGCAGCTAAGGTCAATCACCCAATCAAGTATGCTTGGTACGATGCCATGACCTACAAATACGGTCGTTACCACGAAGATGGTCTAGGTGATTACAACTACCAGTTCATGCAAAAAGAAGGAGACAAGGTCCCTGCGGATCAATTCTTTGCCAATTTCAACTGGAACAAGGAAAAGAATGACCACTCCGTAGAGATGGCCAAATGGCTAGAACGTAGCCAGTATGATGTCTTTGCAGGCTTGGAATTGCAACAAGGTGGCTCTTATAAGACCAAAGTCAAATGGGATGCCCTCTTAGATGAAAAAGGCAAGTTGCGCTTGTCACTTGGACTTTTTGCGCCAGATACGATTACCAGTCTAGGAAAAACAGGCGAAGACTACCACAAGAACGAAGACATCTTCTTTACAGGTTACCAAGGAGATCCAACGGCTCAAAAACCAGCTGACAAAGAGTGGTATGGAATTGCCAATTTAGTTGCTGACCGTACTCCCGCAGTAGGCCGGACCTTCACTACCTCTTTTAATACAGGTCATGGTAGAAAGTGGTTTGTAGACGGCAAAGTTTCTAAGGATTCTGAATGGAACTACCGTTCTGTTTCAGGAGTCTTGCCAACATGGCGTTGGTGGCAGACTTCAACGGGGGAAAAACTCCGTGCAGAATATGACTTTACAGATGCCTACAATGGCGGAAATTCCCTTAAATTCTCAGGTGATGTAGCTGGTAAGACGGACCAGGATGTGAATTTGTATTCTACCAAACTAGAAGTAACTGAGAAAACCAAACTTCGGGTTGCCCACAAGGGAGGAAAAGGCTCCAAACTTTATATGGCCTTCTCTACGACTCCAGACTACAAATTTGAGGATGCAGCTGCATGGAAAGAACTGACTCTCTCTGATGACTGGAAGAATGAAGAATTTGACCTCAGCTCACTGGCTGGTAAAACCATCTATGCAGTCAAACTCTTCTTCGAGCATGAAGGAGCTGTAAAAGATTATCAGTTTAACCTAGGTCAATTGACAATTTCGGATAATCACCAAGCACCACAAGCGCCTACAGGTCTTTCTGTGGTGAAACAATCTCTTAAAAATGCCCAAGAAGCTGAAGCAGTGGTCCAATTTGCTGGTAACCAAGATGCAGATTTCTATGAAGTCTACGAAAAAGATGGGGATAACTGGCGTTTGTTGACAGGCTCATCTGCTTCCACTATCTACTTGCCAAAAGTTAGCCGCTCTGCTAATGCGACTGGTACGACTCAGGAATTGAAAGTCGTTGCGGTTGGTAAAAATGGGCTTCGTTCTGAAGCAGCGACGGCATTCTTTAACTGGGGTATGACAGTTCAGGATACGACCCTCCCAAGATCTTTAGCTGAAAATATTGTTCCAGGTGCAAAGGTTATCGATAGCACTTTCCCAAATACTGAAGGTGGAGAAGGTATTGAAGGTATGTTGAACGGTACCATTACTAGCCTGTCAGACAAGTGGTCTTCAGCTCAGTTGAGCGGTAGTGTGGATATTCGTTTGACCAAGCCACGTACCGTTGTTAGATGGGTCATGGATCATGCGGGAGCTGGTGGTGAGTCTGTCAACGATGGTTTGATGAACACCAAAGACTTTGATCTTTACTACAAGGATACAGATGGTGAGTGGAAACTAGCTAAGGAAGTCCGTGGCAACAAAGCGCACGTTACGGATATCACTCTTGACAAACCAATCACTGCTCAAGACTGGCGCCTTAAAGTTATCACTTCAGATAACGGAACACCTTGGAAAGCCATTCGTATCTACAACTGGAAGATGTATGAAACCCTGGACACAGAAAGTCAAAATATTCCAATGGCTAAGGTAGCTGCCCGTTCACTTGGAAACCATCAAGTTCAACTAGGCTTCTCTGATGTTCCAGCGGGTGCAACTATCACCGTTTACGACAAGGCAGATTCACAAACACCGATTGCAACCTTGAAGTCTGAAAATGGTGGCGATATGGCAACAGCACCATTGGGCTTTGACAAGCAACCAACTCTCCTCTACTATCGTACCCAACTACCTGGCAAAGAAATCAGTAACACCTTGGCAGTAGCGATTCCGCAGGATGAGAGAAAAATTGCTACAGTTAGTCTTGAAAAAGGGCCTAAGAAGACAGTTTATAAAGAGGGAGAAAAACTTGACCTTAGAGGCGGAACACTCCGTGTTCAATACGAAGGGGGACAAGCCGACGAGCTGATCAACCTTACTCATTCAGGTGTGACAGTATCTGGCTACAACGCTCATCAAAAAGGGGAACAAAAGCTCACAGTTAGCTATCTTGGACTTCTAGTAAGCGGTGACTTGAAGGTACAAGTGACTGGTCAAGATGAAGGAAAACCAAAGGAAGTAGCAGGTCTGTACATTACTCAGAAACCGAAAACGGACTATCTAGTAGGAGAGCAACTGGATCTTGCAGAAGGGCGCTTCGGCGTTCTCTATGATGATGAGACAGAAGAAAGCCATGCCTTCACAGATCAAGGTGTTGAAATTACGGGCTACGATGCTCAAAAGACTGGTCGTCAGACCTTGACCCTTCATTACAAGGGACACACAGCTGAGTTTGATGTTTTGGTTTCTCCAAAGGCTGCAGTCAATGATGAGTACCTCAAACAAGAAATCACTGCTGCCCAAGGCCGTCAGTCAACTCTTGCCTACACCTTCTCAAGCGAGGACAAACAAGCAGCACTAGTAGAGAAGCTCAATGCAGCGAAAGCTGTTGCAGAAAACCATGATGCCAGTCAAGAAGAGGTCAACAGAGCTTTGAATGAGTTGAAACAAGCAGGGACAGACCTGGATGGAAATCAACGTTATCAGACTGCTAGAGAAGAGTTGGAAGGCTTGCTCGAATCCGTCCGTGAAAAAGATCCTAAAGCTGAGTTGATTGAACAAGCAGAAACTTTGTTGGCTTCAGAAATGCCAACTCCACAAGCTTTTGCGGGAATGAAAGAAAAGCTAAATAAGAAACTAGCTCCTGCAGAAGAAAGTCACCATGTTGGAAGTATGGATCCAAATGAAGTGGCTCCAACAGTTGAGGCTCTCCCTGAACTAGTTATTGAAACTGAAACAACAGCCTTCGAACATCAGGAACGACCAAATGCAGCCCTTCTCACAGGACAACGCCGTATTGTGCAAGCAGGAGTTGAAGGCCAAGTTCGTCGCTTTGTAGAAGTTGATGCTCAGGGCAAACGCACCCTTCATTCTACTGAGGTTCTCAAGGAAGCTATCCCAGAAATTGTTGAAGTAGGAACGAAAGAAGAGCAGGTCTCACAAACAAGGGATCAAGCTCTTTCAGCAGCACCAGCAAAAGTTGAAGAAGTAAGTAAAGAGCTGCCAAATACGGGAGCGACAAGAGATGCTAGTCTAGTAGCGCTGGGACTCCTCGGAGTAATGAGTGGCTACGGCTTGCTCTCTAGAAAGGGGAGAGAAGACTAATCAGATTTACGAATCTTGGATTTTCTCATAAAAATAAAAAAAAACAAGGTTTGACTGTAGATTAGTCAGACCTTGTTTTTAGTTTTGAAATTGAAGAGTAAATTTGAAGCTAGATTTTTGTTATTCAATTCCTTGGATAAATTTTTGGAAACGATAAGTGTCGAAATAAATATTGGATGCAACTAATTTATCAAATTCATCAAATTTCAGAAATTCTGCGACATCCAGTTCGAGTTCTTTTCCTTGAGGAGAATGTAAACGGTAGCGATTTAAAGCTGAGACTGCTCGACCATCAACAAGTAATTGCTTCACTTCAAGATGCTGGCTCAAAGCATAGAATTGGCCTGCGCCTTGCAAATAAACATCACGTCCTTGTCGAATTTCTATACTATCGCACATGCCATAGTCAAAGTTTTCAGCTACGAAATCTTCCCAGCCTCCCTCATTTACTGCCGTAAAATAGCTTTCTGCAAGTGTTTTTGTATCCATTTGGAACCTCCTGTAAAATAATTGGGCTATGATGAATATCACGAAATATTTTGCCCACTTAAGAGTATACAAAAGGAAATATGACTACAGGTTGTCATATTGCTGAAGATTTTTTTTGAGAGTACTGACCAGTAGATTTTGTAAGTGACTTGGAGATACGACCTTTACTTGATAACCAAAGCTTAAGAGTAAATCAAAAAATGCAGGAGTTAAAGCTCTGAATGCCTGAACTTTTATTATTTCGTCCCCGACTCTGATTTCTTCTTCCGTGAAGTGATCGTAGATTTTTGGGAGTGCAAATCTTGTAAAAACTAGTTCGATTTCTTCTCTTTGCCCCTCCACTTTATGTTTTGGGGGATTTAAAAAAAGCTCTAACTTTTCTTGAGATAAACGTGGATAATCGAATGATTTATCTTTTATATCCACTAGTTCTAGTTCTCGAATTCGAGTTAATTTAAAAATACGAAAATCTAATTTTTCTAAGCAGTAACCGATAACATACCAAGCATTCAGTTTATAGATCAATCTGTATGGAATAACTGTTCGCTGACTTTTCTCTTGTTTTTTCGAATAGTAAGAAAAAGAAATCATCTGTTCAGTTTGTATCGCTTCCTCAATTTCTAGTAAATAATTTGTATTAAGAGTCCAGGAACTGAGATCAAAGTAAAAAGGACTGTTTGCTCTTGTAATTTCTTGAGAAGACAGCTTGTGCTCGATACTGTCAAGACTTGAATGACCAACGATTTTACTAACATTTTGGCTCATATTAATGATAAACTGTCTCTCTTCCTCAGTGAAAAAGTTTCTGTCTATCTTATAGTCGCTTGGTATATAGAAACCTCCCTTATCTCCACGTTCCGAATAGATTGGGATCCCCGCTAAACTTAGTGTATCCATGTCTCTATATGCAGTTCGAGTAGATATTTCAAACCTCTCTGCGATCTCTTTAGCTGTTATTCTCTTCTTATTTAAAAGAGACAGTAAAATATAGATTAGTCTTTCTAATTTCATCGTAGCAATTCCCCTTCTTTTAATCTCAAATAGCACAAACTAAAGAAACTATTTTAGTTATATTGTATAATAAGAAACCTAGCAATTCAAAAAGAAGGACTGTAGAGTTTAGAATATTAAGGATTAAAATATTAGAAAAAGAATGGTATAGAAGTAATTAGGCAGATCAATCAAGAAATTTGCCTAAATTATTCCAACCGAATTATGTAAAGATTGCTCTTTTCCGGACTGCAATCCTAGTTTTTTAGGTTAATAGATAGAAGAATGAACAAGAAAAGTTTAGGGTTTTTCTATCTCTTTTGCGGATTTTGTGATATAATTAACACGTATAAAAAAAGAAGGAGTCATATCTAATGGCAAAATTGACTGTTAAAGACGTTGACTTGAAAGGGAAAAAAGTTCTCGTTCGTGTTGACTTCAACGTACCTGTTAAAGATGGCGTGATTACCAATGACAACCGTATCACTGCAGCTCTTCCAACTATCAAGTACATCCTTGAACAAGGTGGACGTGCAATCCTCTTCTCTCACCTTGGACGTGTAAAAGAAGAAGCAGACAAAGAAGGTAAATCACTTGCTCCTGTAGCTGCTGACTTGGCTGCTAAATTGGGACAAGAAGTTAAATTTATCCCAGGTGTTACACGTGGTGCTGAATTGGAAGCCGCTGTTAACGCTCTTGAAGATGGACAAGTTCTCTTGGTTGAAAACACTCGTTTCGAAGATGTTGACGGCAAGAAAGAATCTAAAAATGATCCTGAACTTGGTAAATACTGGGCATCTCTTGGAGATGGTATCTTCGTAAACGATGCATTCGGTACAGCTCACCGTGCACACGCATCTAACGTTGGTATCTCAGCAAATGTTGAAAAAGCAGTTGCTGGTTTCCTTCTTGAAAACGAAATTGCCTACATCCAAGAAGCAGTTGAAGCTCCAGAACATCCATTCGTGGCTATCCTTGGTGGTTCAAAAGTTTCAGACAAGATCGGTGTTATCGAAAACTTGCTTGAAAAAGCTGATAAAGTGCTTATCGGTGGTGGGATGACTTACACATTCTACAAAGCCCAAGGTATCGAAATCGGTAACTCACTTGTAGAAGAAGACAAATTGGATGTTGCAAAAGCTCTTCTTGAAAAAGCAAACGGCAAATTGATCTTGCCAGTTGACTCAAAAGAAGCAAACGCATTTGCTGACTACACTGAAGTGAAAGACACTGAAGGTGAAGCAGTAGACCTAGGTTTCCTTGGTTTGGATATCGGCCCTAAATCTATCGCTAAATTCGACGAAGCTTTGACTGGTGCCAAAACAGTTGTATGGAACGGACCTATGGGTGTATTTGAAAACCCTGACTTCCAAGCTGGAACAATCGGTGTCATGGACGCTATCGTGAAACAACCAGGTGTGAAATCAATCATCGGTGGTGGTGACTCAGCTGCTGCAGCCATCAACCTTGGCCGTGCAGACAAGTTCTCATGGATTTCTACTGGTGGTGGAGCATCAATGGAACTCCTTGAAGGTAAAGTTCTTCCAGGATTGGCAGCCTTGACTGAAAAATAAATAGTTAACTAAAGGAAGATGGTGTGACCATCTTCTTTTTAATTTAATTTATAAATAGGTGGAATTTTTCTATAAATAAAAAAAGAGTAAATATTTGCATCCTGCCTTGTAAAGTGCTAATATAAAAAGTAACGACTAAATTTAGATAAGGAAAAGGATTATAATGAAAAATAAAAAAGAAGTCTATGGATTTCGTAAAAGCAAAGTTGCGAAAACGTTGTGTGGTGCTGTTTTAGGAACTGCTTTGATTGCTTTTGCAGACAAAGCAGTATTTGCTGATGAAGTTACAGAGACAACTAGTACAAGTACAGTTGAGGTAGCTACTACAGGGAACCCAGCCACAAATCTACCTGAAGCTCAGGGTGAAATGAGCCAAGTTGCCAAAGAAAGCCAAGCTAAGGCTGGTTCTAAAGACTCAGCTTTGCCAGTAGAAGTATCATCAGCTGATTTGGATAAAGCAGTTGCTGATGCAAAATCTGCAGGAGTTAAGGTAGTTCAAGATGAAACAAAAGACAAAGGAACAGCCACAACTGCTACAGAGAATGCTCAAAAACAAGATGAGATTAAAGGCGACTATGCTAAACAGGCTGAAGAAGTAAAGACAACAACTGAAGCATATAAAAAAGAAGTCGCAGCTCATCAGGCTGAAACAGATAAAGTCAATGCTGAAAACAAAGCAGCGGATGACAAGTACCAAAAAGATCTAAAAAGTCATCAAGAAGAAGTTGAAAAAATCAACACTGCTAATGCAACAGCTAAAGCAGAATATGAGGCTAAGCTAGCACAATATCAAAAAGATTTAGCAACTGTCAAAAAAGCAAATGAAGATAGTCAACAGGATTATCAAAATAAACTTTCAGCTTACCAGACAGAATTAGCTCGAGTACAAAAAGCTAATGCTGTAGCTAAAGAGGCTTATGATAAAGCAGTAAAAGAAAACACAGCTAAAAACGAAGCGCTTAAAGCTGAAAATGAAGCGGTTAAACAGCGTAATGAAACTGCAAAAGCGAATTATGAAGCAGCGATGAAGCAGTATGAAGCAGACCTTGCAGCTATTAAGAAAGCTAAAGAGGATAATGATGCTGATTATCAAGCTAAATTAGCAGCTTATCAAACAGAATTGGCACGTGTTCAAAAGGCTAATTCTGATGCAAAAATAGCCTATGAAAAGGCTGTTGAAGAAAACACAGCTAAAAACAATGCTATCCAAGCTGAAAATGAAGCTATTAAACAACGAAATGAAACAGCCAAGGCAACTTATGAGGCTAAAATAGCACAATACGAAAAAGACTTGGCAGCAGTCAAACAAGCGAATGCAGCTAACGAAACAGACTACCAAACTAAGTTAGCGACTTATCAGACAGAACTAGCTCGTGTTCAAAAGGCAAATGCTGATGCTAAAGCAGCTTATGAGAAGGCTGTTGAAGAAAACACAGCTAAAAATGCAGCGCTCCAAGCTGAAAACGAAGAAATCAAGCAACGGAATGCCGCGGCTAAAACTGACTATGAAGCAAAATTAGCTAAATATGAAGCTGATCTTGCCAAATATAAGAAAGAGTTGGCTGAGTATCCGACTAAGTTGCAGGCTTATAAAGATGAGCAGGCTAAAATTAAGGCGGCCCTTGTAGAACTTGAAAATAATAAAGATCAAGATGGTTACTTGTCTAAGCCATCTGCTCAGAGCTTGGTTTACGATTTAGAACCGAATGCTCAACTTGATCTCAAAACGGAAGGAAAACTTCTCACTGCAGCAGCAGTTGATGAAGCTTTTAAGAAAGACACAGTCCAATATGGCAAGAAAAATCTTCAGTTAGATAATCTAAATGTCAAGAACTTGGAAAACGGTGCTACCGCTTCTTCGGTGGAATTGTATGGTAATATTGGAAACAAATCTGACTGGACCACCAATGTAGGGAATAAAACAGAAGTTAAATGGGGCTCTGTTCTTCTAGAACGTGGGCAAAGCGTAACTGCAACTTATACCAACCTTCAAAATTCATACTACAATGGTAAAAAGATTTCCAAGATTGTTTACAAATATACTGTAGATCCTTCTTCTCAATTTAAAAATCCTAGTGGAAAAGTTTGGTTGGGAATCTTTAGTGACCCAACTTTGGGTGTCTTTGCTTCTGCTTACACTGGTGATGTTGAAAAAGGGACTTCAATTTTCATTAAAAATGAATTTACCTTCTATGATGAAAATGACCAACCAATTAATTTTGACAATGTCCTTCTTTCAGTAGCATCTCTAAATAGAGAAAATAATTCTATTGAGATGGCCAAGGATTACACTGGTAACTTTATTAAAATTTCTGGTTCATCTGTTGGAGAAAAAGACGGAAAGATTTATGCCACAGAAACCTTGAACTTTAAAAAAGACCAAGGTGGATCTCGTTGGACTATGTATCCAAATGGTCAACCTGGTTCAGGTTGGGATTCATCAGATGCACCAAACTCTTGGTACGGTGCTGGAGCTATTAGTATGTCTGGCCCTACGAATCATGTTACTGTTGGTGCTATTTCTGCGACCCTAGTAGTTCCTTCTGATCCAGTTATGGCGGTTGATACAGGTAAAAGACCAAACATCTGGTACTCACTCAATGGTAAGATTCGTGCCGTCAACGTTCCGAAAATTACTAAGGAAAAACCAACTCCGCCAGTAGCACCAACTGCACCACAAGCTCCAACTTATGAAGTAGAGAAACCACTGGAACCGGCTCCAGTAGTACCAAACTACGAAAATGAGCCAACTCCACCGGTAAAAACTCCAGATCAACCGGAGCCATCAAAACCAGAAGAGCCAACATATGAGACAGAGAAACCATTGGAACCAGCTCCAGTAGCACCAAACTACGAAAATGAGCCAACTCCACCGGTAAAAACTCCAGATCAACCGGAGCCATCAAAACCAGAAGAGCCAACATATGAGACAGAGAAACCATTGGAACCAGCTCCAGTAGCACCAAGCTATGAAAATGAGCCAACTCCACCGGTAAAAACTCCAAATCAACCAGAGCCATCAAAACCAGTAGCACCAAGCTATGAAAATGAGCCAACTCCGCCAGTAGCACCAACTCCTAAGCAGTTGCCAACACCACCAGCGGTGCCAACAGTTCACTTCCATTACAATCGTCTTTTTGCACAACCTCAGATTAATAAAGAAATTAAAAATGAGGATGGAGTAGATATCGATCGTACTCTCGTTGCTAAGCAGTCTGTAGTGAAGTTTGAATTGAAAACAGAAGCGTTGACAGCTGGTCGTCCAAAAACAACTTCGTTTGTATTGGTAGATCCGCTTCCAACTGGCTATCAGTTTGATTTGGAAGCGACCAAGGCTGCAAGCAAAGGTTTTGAAACAAGCTATGATAAAGCTAGTCACACTGTAACCTTTAAGGCTACTGAGGAGACCTTGGCTGCTTTCAATGCAGATTTGACAAAATCCTTTGAGACGACTCTATATCCAACTGTTGTTGGTCGTGTCTTGAATGATGGGGCGACTTATACAAATAACTTTACATTGACAGTCAACGATGCCTACGGTGTCAAGTCAAACATTGTTCGTGTAACGACTCCAGGTAAACCAAATGATCCTGACAATCCAAATAACAACTACATCAAGCCTTTGAAAGTTAACAAGAACAAGCAAGGTGTGAATATTGATGGCAAAGAAGTTCTAGCTGGTTCAACAAACTACTATGAACTCACATGGGATTTGGACCAATACAAGGGAGATAAATCTTCTAAAGAAGCGATTCAAAATGGTTTCTACTATGTGGATGATTATCCAGAAGAAGCCTTAACCCTTCAACCGGAATTGGTTAAGATTCGTGATCTAGAAGGCAACCTTGTATCAGGTATCAGTGTTCAACAATTTGATAGTTTAGAAGCTGCGCCTAAGAAGGTTCAAGAGCTGTTGAAGAAAGCCAACATTACTGTTAAAGGTGCTTTCCAACTCTTCTCAGCTGATAATCCAGCTGAATTCTACAAGAACTATGTAGCAGCAGGAAAATCATTGCTAATCACAGATCCGATGACAGTTAAACCTGAATTTGGTCAAACGGGTGGTAAGTATGAAAACAAAGCCTACCAAATTGATTTTGGAAATGGCTATGCTACAGAAGTAGTTGTCAACAATGTACCGAAAATCACACCGAAAAAAGATGTGACAATCAGTATGGATCCAAGCAGTGACAATATTGATGGCCAAACCATTCCGTTAAACCAGTACTTCAATTATCGTTTGATTGGTGGTTTGATTCCACAAAATCATTCTGAGGACTTGAATGACTATAGTTTTGTAGATGACTATGACCAAAAAGGTGATCAATACACTGGAAATTATAAAGTTCTTGCCAAGGTTGATATCCGATTGAAAGACGGTCGTGTTATCAAGGCAGGGACAGACTTAACAGCTGAAACACAGGTTGAACATGATCAAGATAAGGGAATGATTACCATTCGCTTCAAGGAAGAATTCCTTCAAGAGATTCAGTTGGATTCTCCATTCCAGGCTGAGACTTATATTCAAATGAAACGAATTGCTGTCGGAACCTTTGAAAATACCTATGTAAATACTGTGAACAAAGTTGCTTACGCTTCAAATACAGTTCGCACGACAACTCCAGAATCTAAGAAACCAGAGGAGCCAACAACTCCTACTCCAAATCCGAAAGGGAATCCTACTCTACCTCAAACAGGTACAAATGATTCAAGCTACATGCCATATCTTGGTCTGGCAGCTTTAGTAGGAGTTTTAGGACTTGGTCAGTTGAAACGTAAAGAAGACGAAAGCAACTAAGCTCTAAAAGTTAAATAGAAAAGAGGCTCTATGTCAACTGTAGTGGGTGACCTATAACTAAGCGCGAGAGGAGACGAA
>NZ_JAUMZR010000035.1:0-19987 GCF_030528045.1 Streptococcus sp. | reverse complement strand
TTTTCAATCGAATGAGACTAGGATGGCCAGCAATTTCAATAAAAGGGATTTTAGACGGCTTTTGAAAGTCATATTTGATTTGTATTCCCATGCAATGCTTACACTTGGGAGGCTGGTAGTCTAATGTAGCCATTAGCTCAATGTGAGTCTCATGTTTCAAGGCTTTGTTTAGGGTGATATTTTTGTCTTTCATTCCGATGAGTTGTGTGGTATGATGAATATGTTCCATAAGATCCTTTCTAATGATGGTTTGAGTGCTTTTCATTATAAGTCTTATGGGACTTTTTTATTTCTTTGACTGTGTTTCTTCTTTCTTTGTACGCGCCAATCGAAGAGCACGTTTAGGATTGAGACGATTAAACAATTCTTCTAGTTTCTTTTCATTCCACACATCTGCTGCAGAAACAAAATTTCCATCTGCATCTCGGAATGATATTGGTTTATCTCCCATATCAATCTCCTAGTCTACAAATTCAAACTCAAATTTACCGATTCGGACCAAATCGCCATCTTTGGCTCCACGCGCACGAAGGGCTTCATCAACCCCCATACCACGAAGCTGACGGGCAAACTTCATGACCGATTCGTCACGGTCAAAGTTAGTCATGTTAAAGAGTTTCATGAGTTTTTCACCAGAAAGTACCCATGTCGCATCATCATCACGACTAATCTCAAAGGCCTTTTCTTCCTCGTCAAAGCCATAGTAAGCTTCTTCTTCCATATCGGATTCATCATAAATCGGGAATTCCGGAGTCTTGTCTAACAATTCAGCTGTCGCGTCCAAAAGAGTCGCCAAGCCTTGCTTGGTCAGACCAGAAATTGGGAAGATGGCTGGAAGTTCCTCAAACTCGTCGTAGTTTGCTGCCAACTTTTCCTTGAAAGTTTTCAGATTTTCCTGACTTTCAGGCATATCCATCTTGTTGGCCACGATAATCTGTGGACGTTCCATGAGACGAAGGTTATAGGATTCTAATTCCTTATTGATAGCAAGGTAGTCCTCATAAGGATCACGTCCTTCACTAGCTGACATATCGATGACATGTAGGATAACTCGAGTGCGTTCGATATGACGAAGAAACTGGGTTCCAAGACCAACACCTTGACTAGCCCCTTCAATCAAACCTGGAAGATCTGCTACTGCAAAAGATTCACCTGACTGTGTACGAACCACACCCAAATTTGGGACAATCGTCGTAAAGTGGTAAGCACCGATTTTGGGCTTAGCTGAAGTGATAACACTAAGCAAAGTTGACTTTCCAACAGATGGGAAACCGACCAAGCCGACATCCGCTAGAATCTTCAATTCCAGTTGCAACTCACGTTCTTGACCTGGTTCTCCATTCTCAGAAATTTCAGGTGCAGGATTTTTTGGAGTGGCAAAACGGATGTTTCCACGACCACCTCGACCACCATGAGCCACGATAAATTCCTGACCATGTTCAATCAAGTCTTTAATGACTTTTCCTGTTTCCGCATCACGTACAGTAGTCCCCTGTGGTACGCGAACACGAAGATCTTCTGCACCACGACCGTGCATTCCTTTGGTCATCCCTTTTTCACCAGAATCAGCCTTGAAATGACGGTTATAGCGGAAATCCATCAAGGTACGCAAACCTTCGTCTACCACGAAAACAACGTTACCGCCACGTCCACCATCACCACCCCAAGGACCGCCATTAGGGACATATTTTTCACGGCGAAAGGCAACCATGCCATCGCCACCATTACCAGCCTTGACCTTAATCTTGGCTGTATCTAAAAACATACTCATATTTTCTCCTCACTTTAAAAAGGCTGGGGAGAACCCAGTCATTAGTTATTGTTTCTATCCTCGTAGCTTGCTTAGAATCTACTAAAAGCTCCAAGCGCAGTTGCAAAGATACCAGCAAGGGTTACAAACAACATGATGAGCACGACAACAAGCGTCACCTTTTCAAACAAAGTTTTTTTACGTTTTCCGTTATCTCCAAAAGCCATAACTTCTCCTTTTTCTATATAATTCTAATTTAATATTCTGTCGAAACTGGTGCAATCAACCATAAAATGATATAAGCAAGGACTCCTGTCCCATAACAAAATGCAAGAACAGCCCAAATGACACGGACAATTGTTGGATCGATATTAAAATAATGAGCAACTCCTGCGCATACTCCACCAATTTTTTGATCTTTTCCGCTTCTCATTAATTTTTTCATTTTTTCTTCCTCTTATTCTATTATTTGAATTCGTCTCTCCAATAATCTCTGATGCTAGACAATTGTTTTCGAGACGCTCTTAAAATACGTTTGGATTCTTTTACTGGGCTTGTAACAGCCTGTTGAGGTAGATAGAGAATCGTTTTTAAGAAGCGCTGAGTGACAGGTTGTCCATCATGTAACTCATGTTCAAAGTTATTTGAGATAATAGCATCAAGGTAAAACTCATGAACTCGTTTCCCAAAATTTTCAGCCGAAATCTCGTACAACTTATCCGCCAACTTTTGTTCAGACATATCAGGAGTAGCGATCAATGCTTCAAGGATAGCTCCTGCAAGCTCTCGTTCTCCATAGTAGAGGGTCCCAAACATTTTATCATTGATTAGATTTTCAAGATAGGGGTTGCCATGAGCAATAACAGGCGTTCCACTGGCTAGACTTTCTAGATAGGTTAATCCTTGAGTTTCACTCGTAGAGGCTGAAATAAAGAAATCAGCTGCTTTATAGTACAAGGCCGTCTCACTTGGAGCAACCATACCTGTAAAAATCACATGTTTTTGTATGTTTAATTTCCCTGCTTGTTCTTTCAGACTGTCCAGATAAGGTCCGTCTCCAGCAACAACCAACTTCACCTTGTCTTCTTCTTTCAAAACCTGCGCAAAGGCAGCTAAGACTGCTTGGATATTCTTCTCAAAAGAGATACGCGAAAGGCTCAGTAGCATCTTCTCGCCTTCCTGAATACCTAACTTCGAACGAAGCTCTTGTAATTTTTCCTCTTTGATCTCAGGCCGTTCAAACTTAGCCAGCTCAATTCCAGTTGGGATAACACGCTTTTCAACCTTAACTTTGTATTTCGATAAAAGGTCACGAACAATCTCACTAGGGCAAATCACGCCATCTACATCATGAAGGAAGCCTCGCACCAAATATTTTACCATACTCGGACGAATTAGCATGCCCTTAGCAATGTAATGCACATAGTCTTCATACTGGGTATGGTAGGTATGAATAACTGGAATTTTCAATTCTCTCGCAATCCAAATCCCTAACAAACCAAGAGAAAATTCTGTCTGGGTATGAATGATGTCGAGTTGATACTGCTTGGCAATTTCAAGCGCCTTTGTAAAACCTCGGTAGGCAAATCGTCGATCCTTAAATGCAAAGAAAGGGACACTCGGAATGCGAATAATTTGCCAATCCTCATATCGGTTTACGTCTTTATCAGTCGTTGTAAAGATAAAAACTGCATGTCCTTGCTTTTCAAGCTCAGTTTTCAAGGTCCGTATACTAGTCGCAACCCCGGAAACTTGAGGGAAATAGGTGTCTGTAAATAAACCAATTCGCATAAATTACCTCACTTTTTGCCCAAAGCAGCCTGTTCTCGATAAAATTTTAACCAGATTTCCAACAAATGCTCCTCAGAGTACTCTTTGGAGATCTCGCGAGCTTTTTCTTTCAAGTCCTTTAAGGCTTCAGGGTCATGCTTGTATTCTAGGATTGCTTCTCTCATCTCGGAAACATCACTTGTAGCACGATAATTCCCATCAAGAATAACCTTATACAAATCCAAATCTCTTAACATAATAGGAGCCTCGCAACTAGCGGCCTCTAAGATGGTCATAGGGAATAATTCATTGTAACTTGGTAGCAAGAATAGATCCGCCATAGCGTAAAGTTCCCGCATCCGTTCCGGTGGCACAATCCCAGGGAAAATAAGATTTTCAGGTGGATTGTCCATTATCTTCTTGTAGCGTTCATAACCATCTGTCATCCCACCAAATGAAAAACCACCTGCCCAGATAAAGGTAATTTCTGGCAATTCCTCAGCAAGACGGATAAAATCATCAATTCCTTTACGTTTCTGAACCTGACCCGCACCGATTACGACAAACTGATCTTCCGCAAGATCCATTTCCTTCCGGAGTTGTGCAACCTGTTCAGCTGGTAATGGATGCCATTTTTCTTTGTTTACAAAATTTGGAATATAAGTTACTTTTTCACGCGGAATACCAGCAGCCACCAAATCCTCGATAAACATAGGATTGACCACCACCAAGTGTTCCATTCGGTTGTAAAAGGAAAAAACATAGCGTTTGACAATTCCTTTTAGGAAAAATGGAATCTTCAAACTCCCCTCAAGCGTATCAGGCAAAAAATGCACATAGCCAATTTTTCTCCCAGAGCGTTTCTTTTGGAAAGTAGATAAATAGTAGGGGAGATCAATGGTATGAAAGTGAGTTACATCCGCTTCTACAGGAAGATTCTCTGTAACAATCAACTGGTCTTTGGCATCACGGTGAAGGAGACTAACCAATTCTCGATAAGCTCCTGACACTCCTTGACCAGCTACTTTTTCACTTGAACTTAGCATATTAATACGCAATTTTTCGTTTTCCATACCTTCCATTATACCATTTTATTTCCAGAAAATCAGCAAAAGAAAGAAGAGACCAAAGGAAAAAGGATAAATTTACCTTATTTTCCAATCGTCTCTCTCATTTTTCTTACACTTTATTTAATTCCTAAGGCGATACGCGCGTATCGGCTCATTTTTTCAACTGTCCAAGCTGGATACCAGACCAATTTAACTTCGGTATTAGTTACCTCAGGCACATCTGTCATCGCATCGTGTATCTGGTCTGTCAAAAGGTCAGCCAGTGGGCAGCCCATAGTTGTCAAGGTCATATCAATTTCCGTGTGACCTGTTTCACCATCAAAACGAATTTCATAAATCAAACCTAGGTTGACAATATCAATCCCCAACTCAGGGTCGATGACTTCTTCCAAAGCATTTAATATGCGTGTTTTGATCGTTTCAATTTGCTCTTCTGTATAAGCCATGTTATTCCTCACTCTTAGTCTTCAATAAAATCACGAAGGGGTTTGCTACGACTTGGTTGACGCAATTTTCTCAAAGCCTTGGCCTCAATCTGACGGATACGCTCACGAGTCACGTTAAAGACTTTCCCAACATCTTCAAGTGTACGCATTTTCCCATCATCTAGCCCGAAACGAAGGCGCAGAACGTTTTCTTCACGGTCTGTGAGAGTATCCAAAACCTCATCCAACTGCTCGCGCAAAACGATGCGAGTTGTGTAGTCTACTGGATTTTCAATCACTTCGTCTTCGATAAAGTCCCCAAGATGACTATCGTCCTCTTCACCGATCGGTGTTTCAAGTGATACTGGTTCTTGGGCAATCTTTAGGATTTCACGGACCTTATCAGGTGTCATATCCATACGCTCAGCGATTTGTTCAGGAGTCGGATCTTGCCCCAATTCTTGAAGGAGATTACGTTGTTCACGGACAAGCTTGTTAATGGTTTCTACCATGTGAACAGGGATACGAATGGTACGAGCTTGGTCAGCGATGGCACGAGTGATTGCCTGACGAATCCACCAAGTTGCGTAAGTTGAAAACTTGAATCCTTTTGAATAGTCAAACTTGTCCACGGCCTTCATCAAACCCATGTTTCCTTCTTGAATCAAGTCAAGAAACTGCATGCCACGCCCTACGTAGCGCTTAGCAATAGAAACCACCAAACGAAGGTTGGCTTCTGCAAGACGTTGTTTGGCTTCGATATCACCAGCCTCAACTGCTAGGGCCAATTCTTTTTCCTCTTCGTTGGTCAAGAGAGGAACGACCCCGATTTCCTTCAAATACATACGGACTGGGTCATTAACCTTGGCAGAAGTTGAGCCAATCAAGTCCTCATCACTGAGTTCTGGTTCTTCTTCTGCACTAAGCACACGCGCACTTGGATTTCCTTCATTATCTGTGATAGAAATTCCAGCATCCTGAATCCGTTGCAAAAGGTCTTCAATGCCGTCTGCATCGAGGGTGAAAGGAATAACCAGACTTGAATTGATTTCGTCATCTGTTGCTGTTCCTGTTTTTTTGTGGTTACGGATAAAGTCTGCTACTTGCACATCAAATGTGGTTACTTCTTTTTGTTTTGTTGCCATTATTACTCCATTCTTCTCTTTTGGGAAATCAATCGTTGCAATTCTTCCAAGGCTGTGTCAGTATCTCCTACATGACTAGCTTCCTGCACTTTCTTTTTAATTCTTAAGTTGTCCTTGCTGAGGAGGGCACGGTTTCGAGTCGCTTCGACTTCCGCTAGCTCCTGAGGCGACATCTCAGCTGGCAAATCCAGGCTAAGCACGTGGTACCAAGCATTTTCAACCTCAGACGTCTGATGAGAAAGCTCCTCTGAGCCGATTTCTCCCTGCTCACTTAATAATTCGTAAAGAATCTGAAATTCTGGGGTATCAAAGAAAAAATCTTCTCTTAATCGGTAGTCATTTAGAACAAGTGGATTCTCAGCCATCCTATAGAGGAGATGAGCCTCTGCTCTCATGACTGCTGTCAGTTGCCGCGTTACAGGTAAACTGATCGCTGCTGGAGGTTGCTCCTCTTTGACTCTTTCCTGCCTCTGAACAATGCGACTTTCATTTACTATCTGTTCCACCTGCTGGTAATCAAAGGAAGGTAGATTATCCGCCAGAATGTGGATATAAGAATTCTGGGCAGTGATAGACTTTTCCTTGGCGATTAGGGGCGCAATCTTTTCAATGAACTCAATTTGCGCCTGTAAGTTATCACTATTATCAGGCTTGAGCTGGTGAATATAGAACTCTATAGGACTAATCCGAGTCTTGGTTAAAAGGTAGGCCAGGTCTTCAGCAGAATTCTTTTGTAAATACTCATCTGGGTCCATGGCATCAGGTACTCGAACAACCTCCACTGAGAAGTCTTTTAATTCCTCTAGAGCCTTGGATGTTGCTGCCTGCCCTGCCTTGTCACCATCATAGCTGAGAACAATTTTTTTGGTAAAGCGTTTGAGGTGATCAACATGCTCCTTGCTTAAGGCTGTTCCCATGGAAGCTACAGCATTTTCTATACCAGCACGGTAGGCTGCGATCACATCCATGAAGCCTTCCATCAGATAGAGCTCTGAAATCTTACCTGTTCCTTTTTTCGCCTTGTCCAAATGATACAATTCGTAACTCTTGTTAAAAATTGCAGTCGAGCGACTATTTTTATATTTGGCAGTCTGACTGTCCGTTTCTTGCCAGATACGACCTGAAAATGCAATAACCTGTCCCTTGTCATTGGCCAAAGGAAAGATGATCCGTCCGAAAAAGGTATCATAAAACTGATTACCATCTGACAGATAAAACAAGCCCGAATCCAATAAATCCTTTTCCTCAAACTTGTCAGCCAAACGTTGGTAGAGATAGGTTCTCTCTACTGGCGCCAGTCCAATCTGGAAATGCTTCAAAACATCATCCGTCAAGCCTCGTTTATATAGATAAGCCCTTGCTTCTTCTCCCATCTTGGTCGTCATGAGGATGGCATGGTAAAAACGGGCAGCTTCTTCATGCATATCATATAAAGCTTTATGGGGAGAAGCTTGTTGAGGACGAGACTGGACAGGCATGGCCAGTTGAATACCGACGCGCTCTCCTAAGAGATGAACGGCTTCCATGAAGGACACGCCTTGGTATTCTTCGATGAACTTAAAGACATCTCCTGAGCGCCCACATCCAAAACAGTGATAAAACTGCTTGTCTTCCACAACGTTGAAAGAGGGGGTCTTTTCACCATGAAAAGGACAGAGCCCTAAATAGTTCCGTCCAGCCTTCTGTAAAGAAATCACATCACCTATGACTTCCACAATGTTGGCATTGTTTTTGATTTCTTCAATGACTTGCTTGTCAACCATACACAATACCTCCATCTTATCATAGTTTCACGTAAACTAGTATAGCTTATTTCTGAAAAAAAGTAAACCATTTCATACGCTTTCCGTAATTCTCTTTGCCTTATTTTTCTAGATAGAAAGAGGAGATAAAAAACTCAGAAACACTTCCATGCTTCTAAGTTTCTCTTCTCTATTTTTTGATGATTATTTAACTCATCTATTCAAATAATTGATAGTAGTCTGAGATTTTCATTTTAGCTTTTTCTTCTTTATTGAGGTCTTGTATGATGCGACCTTCCTTCATGACTATCAGACGATTTCCATACTTCAGTGCATCCTCCATATGGTGTGTAATCATCAAGGCTGTTAGATGATCCTTGCTGACAAAGTCATCTGTTAACTCCATCAAGGCAACACTAGTCTTTGGGTCGAGAGCTGCTGTGTGTTCATCCAACAAGAGCAACTCTGGTCGCTTCAAGGTTGCCATCAAGAGACTCAAGGCCTGACGTTGTCCACCTGAAAGAAACTCAATCGGAGTATCTAGATGCTTTTCAAGACCATTTACCACTTTTTCAATGGTAGCCTGAAACTCTCCCCGATGACTTGATAGCCTTCTAGGAAAGAGTCCTCTCTTCTCACCACGAAACTTGGCAATCAAGAGATTTTCCGCCACCGTCATACGAGGAGCCGTACCCATTTTAGGATCCTGAAAGACACGAGACAAGTACTTAGCCCGCTTTTCAGGTGAAAAATGCGTCACGTCCTCGCCCATGATACGGATACTTCCACTTGTTAAAGGCAAGGTACCTGCAATAGTGTTAAAAAGCGTTGACTTCCCAGCTCCATTTCCCCCTAAGATGGTAATAAAATCATGTTCGAAAATTTCAAGAGAAACATCATTCAGAATGATTTTTTCCTCGTCAAAGCCATTCGTGATGACTTTGGTGGCATTTTTTAATTCTACAATTGCTGTCATTTGCTAAACTTGACTCCTTTCAGGTATTTGTTTTTGAAGGTTGGAATCATGAGGCAAACTGCCAAAATCAAGGCGCTGTACAAACGAAGATAACTTGTATTAAACCCAAGAGCAATCACTCCCCAAACGAGGAATTGATAAGCAATAGATCCCACGACGATGGTCATGAGTCGCTCTGCCAGGGTCAAACTCTTGAACAAAACCTCACCAATAATCAAGCTAGCAAGCCCTACGACAATCACGCCGATTCCTCGAGAAACATCCGCGTATCCTTCTTGTTGAGCGATTAAGGCTCCTGCAAGTGCGATGATCCCATTTGAGAGAACCAAGCCCATGAGTTCCATACGACCCGTATTGATACCAAAGCTACGAGCCATATCAGGATTATCACCAGTAGCGATGTAGGCCTGACCTAGTTTGGTATCAAGGAAAAAGAGCATGAGAGCAATTACAAGAGCTACAAAGATTAATCCAGTCAGGAGTTGATTGAGTTCCGAATCAAAAGGCAAGGCATCTTGAATTTGCTTGGTCCCAAGAAGCCCCAAGTTGGCACGCCCCATAATCATGAGCATGATGGAATGGCAAGAAGTCATTACTAAAATTCCTGATAAGAGGGTTGGAATTTTTCCTTTGGTATATAAGAGACCTGTCGCCATTCCAGCTAGACAGCCCGCACCTACTGAAACTAAGGTCGCCAAAAACGGATTGACTCCCTGTGTTATCAAGGTTACAGCTACTGCTCCCCCAAGAGGAAAAGAGCCCTCAGTAGTCATATCAGGGAAATTCAAAATTCGAAAAGTCATAAAGATTCCCAAACCTAGAATCGCCCAGACCATCCCCTGAGAAATAATGGATACTATCATAATCTTTCACTCATTTCTTTCTTTAGTAAAAATGGGAGGAGATGTGTCCAGCTCCTCCTTTATCTTTATTCAATCACTTGTCCTGCTTCTTTTAGAACGGACTCAGGAATGGTGATACCAAGTTCCTGCGCTAGTTTTTTATTAATCACTGACTTACCAGTTGAAAAGACATTAACTGGCGTATCAGCTGGTTTTTCACCTTTCAAAACTTTGGCAATCATTTTACCAGTAGCCACTCCAAGATCGTGTTGGTCGACTACTACAGATGCTAATCCACCTGCTTCTACCATGGCAGTAGCACTTGGGTAGATTGGCTTTTTAGCTGTTTGGTTGCTTGAAACAACTGTTGAGAACGCGGATGCGATGGTGTTGTCAATTGGAACCCAAATTGCATCGACTTTGCTTGTCATAACATTGACTGTTGAAGCAATTTCATTGGTTGATGGAACGGCAAATGTTTCGACTGTCAAACCTGCTTTTTCAGCATAAGCCTTGAATTCTTCTACCTGTGTTTTTGAGTTATCTTCGCTACTTGAGTAGAGGGCTCCGATGGTTTTAACATCAGGAGTTAAAGCCTTAATCAGTTCCACTTGTTGTTCTGCTGGGTTGTGGTCTGATACCCCTGTGATGTTGCCACCTGGTTTTTTCAAATCTTTGACCAAGTTAGCACCGATTGGGTCTGTAATAGCAGCCATGATAACTGGTATATCTTTAGTAGCACTTGCAAGTCCTTGAGCAGCTGGTGTTGCAATCCCAACAACTACATCGTTTCCATTTCCTACCAATTGTTTACTCATGGTTGCAACCTTGCTCTGATCTCCTTCAGAGTTCATAAAGTCGATTTTTACCTGGTCGTCCTTATATCCTTCTTCAGCTAGTCCATCTTGAATCCCTTGGTAAATCAAGTCCAAGGATGGGTGACTAACAAATTGAAGGACACCAACCTTAGCAACCTTTTGCTCTTCCTTAGCTGCTGGTTTGTTCATTGATGAATAAATCAAGCTAGCCACTACCAATACTGCTAATCCAGCGACAATTCCAATCAAACGTTTATTTTTCATTTTTCTTTCTCCTTAATTCTTTTACCTTAACTTGTTAAATCACATCATCAAGCAATGCCATCGTTTAAATTCCAATATCTTTCCTCCCCATAGAAAAAGTCCTCACACAAAAAGCTTGTGTGAGGACGTCGATGCGCGGTGCCACCTCAATTATAGGGAATATCCCTATCGCTCTTACTCGCAATAACGAGTTGCACTGTAAGGTGTGCTCACCGAATTTTTATGATTTCAAATTCTTAAGTACATTCAGCCCAATTTCATCACTTTCATCTATCTGCTTTCACCAACCACAGACTCTCTAAAAAATGAGCATGATTACTTTCTGAATGTTTAAATTATATCATTTTTCAACTACTTGTCAAGCTTATTTTTAGAATTTTTTAAACAATTCAAAAACTTCCTCTTTATAAAAGAGGAAGTTTGTAGAATATCAGCCTGAATTACGCAAACCGGTTGCAATTCCGTTGATAGTTGTATGGATCAATTTTTCTTCGTCTACCGACAATTCACCGCGACGTTGGCGTTTGATCAACTCCAACTGGATGTAGTTCAGGATATTAAAGTAAGGCATACGATAGTTTAGACTGTCTTTTAGGTAAGAGTTTTCTGCCAATAGTTCGTCATAACCTTCGATAGCTAAAATAACGTCCTTAGTCAACTGCCATTCATCTAAAATAGTGTAGTAGATAGCTTGTACTTCTTCATCTTCACAGAGCTTGGCATATTCAAAAGCAATGTTCATATTAGACTTAGACAAGACCATGTCTACATTGGAAAGAAGAGATTGGAAGAAAGGCCAGTTTTGGTACATATCACAAAGGAACTCGATATTCTTTGGATCTTGATCAATAAACTCTTTAAAGCTTGATCCCACACCATACCACCCAGGGAACATGACACGACTTTGTGACCATGAGAAGACCCAAGGAATGGCACGCAAACCGCCAATTTCAGTGATGGTCTTACGAGCTGCTGGACGCGAACCGATATTGAAGCTTGAAATAGCCTTGATTGGACTTGATTCAAAGAAATAGTCATAGAAATGTTCATTTCCAAAGACCAAATCACGATAGATATCATAACTACGGTCTACTACTTGATCCATGATAGCTTCGTAACGATTTGACGTATTGGTATCACTCTTCTTCTTAGTAATCATGCGGTTAATGGCTGCAGAAACCAACATTTCAAGGTTATAATAGGCTGCATCTTTGTTACCGTATTTGTTTCCAATGACTTCTCCTTGCTCAGTCAGACGGATACGGTCCTTAATAGACTTGAGTGGTTGAGATGTGATGGCTTCATAAGTTGGTCCACCACCACGACCCACAGTACCACCACGACCATGGAAGAAAGTAACCTTAACGCCAAATTCATCCCCAATAGCCGTCAGCTGTTGTTGCGCTTTATAGAGGGTCCAACATGATGATAGATAACCACCATCCTTGTTACTATCAGAGTAGCCAAGCATGATTTCTTGGTAGTTGTCTTTTGAAGCAATCCATTTTTTAGCCAAAGGAAGAGAGAAATATCTTCTCATGGTTTCTTCCGAATGGTCTAAGTCCTCGATCGTTTCAAAGAGGGGAACAATCTGAACGCGGGCTTTTTGAGCATCAACCAAGCCGACTTCCTTGAGCATGATAGCTAGCTCTAGCATATCAGATACACTGGTTGCGTGAGAAATGATGGTTTGACGAATGACATTTTCACCTAGTTTGTCCTTCAACTTACGCGCAGCTTTAAAGATAGAGAGTTCTTTTTCAAGCAGTTCTGACTTTTCAGCATGAGTCGCTGAGAGGATACGAGGATCTTCTTCCAACTCTTTTAAGAGGAGAGCACATTTTTCGTCTTCAGAAAGATCGCTATAATGGTCGTTAATACCAGCTGATGCTAGCAATTCAGCCATACAGGCTTCGTGAACACTAGAATCCTGGCGCATATCAATAGAAGCAAGGTAGAAACCAAAAATTTCGACAGCTTGCATCAACTCGACAAATTCTCCTGAAATCAGGTATTCTCCTTTGTTCTCAAGGAGAGAGTCGCGAATGGCCAACAAATCTTGATAGAATTCATCTGCAGTGGCATATCTAGGCTGAAGATCCTTGTCTTCAATCAAATAAGCCTTGGTTGCCTGCATCTTAGCTTGGATGTCAAAAAGAGCACGACGATAGAGTTCTTTTTCGCGATAAATGGAGTTATCTTGTGACTTCAGCGCCATCTCACGAACCTTATCGCTGACATTCACGATGCTGGTTGAAAGTGAAAATTCACGATAAAAATTATAAATTTTTTCATCATAGTAGTTCATGATGACTTCACACTGAGTCAAGGCTGATTTGTTTAGGGTTTCCGCAGTTACGAAAGGATTTCCATCACGGTCTCCTCCGATCCACATCCCCATAGTAATCGGTTTTGGATGTTGGAGATCAATACCTTGTTCTTTAGCTAGTTTCTTATACTCAGCCGTCAAACGGGGAACAGCATTCAGGAAAGAACTTTGGTAATACTCCATCACGTTGGTGATTTCGTTGGTTACTTTCAATTTCTTCTCACGAATCATGTCAGTTTGCATGATAATTTCAATGTAACGACGGAGATCTGTGTGCCATTTTTCTTTATTAATCAAACCGAGTTTGACATCACGGTACTTGCGCAAGAGAGTATGGATATGGTTGGTCAGATCCAGCATACTCTTGCGTTGTACTTGTGTTGGATGGGCGGTCAAGACAGGAACGACATTTAACTTTTCTAAAATTTCAGCTGCATTTTCTTTTTCAGCTACCATCTTAATCGTTGTAGAAAGTTTTCCTAGATAGTCTTGGTCCACATTGTTTTGGTGATTGATTTCATAGGCCAAATCCACATCCTCAGAGATATTAATCAAAAGTGGAAGGATAGAGAAATAGCGTGAAATGTAAATCATTTCTTCATTCGAAAGACTGGTCACTAGGTCATTGAGCCCTTGATAATTCTCGCTAGTTGATAATTCTTTCAACTGGATAATCTTTTCAAAGGTTTCTGGCGCTAGCATATTTTTTGTGATATCTTCTAATAGCTCAGTCAGGATCAAGACTTCTTCTTGGACAACTGCTTTATTACTATAGTTTTCTAATTTTTGAAGAGACATATACTTTCCTTTCCATTCAATCCTTACAGATTTTCATCGGTTTGATTCTCGTATTCTCTGATAAGTTTGGCACGTTTTTCATTTGCATCAATGTTCAGTACAAGCGCGATAGCTACGGATAATACCAATAGACTGTTCCCACCTTGTGAAAGGAAGGGGAAGGTTACCCCTGTAGAAGGAATCAACCCTGAAATCCCACCGATATTGACAAAGACCTGAACAAGGATCATCCCTCCGACACCAATAGCAACCATGGAGTTAAAGGGATCCTTCGCTCGAATACCAACCAAGATGATTCGCAGAATCAAGAAGAAGAGTAAAGCCAAAATCATACTGGCTCCAACGAATCCAAACTCCTCGATGACAATCGAAAAGACAAAATCCGTATGGGCTTCTGGCAGATAACCACGCTTCTCGATAGAATTTCCCAGTCCCAGTCCGAACCAGCCACCATTAACCATGGCATAGTAGGAATTTGCGAGCTGGTGTCCTGCACCCGCCAAGTCATTAAAGGGATTAAAGAAGGCACTAAAACGTTTAGCAACGTAACCAAATACAGGAATTTGAGAGAACTTTTCAACCCCAACAAAGCGAATGACAGACAAGACTAACATTGAGCTCCCTGCCAAGAGAGCCAAAATGGTCGAGAACCAACGATAGGCGATCCCACTTACGGTATACATGATGAGCGCCACCAAGACCAAGATGGTCGCATTTCCCAAGTCTGGGAAAATTCCCAAACTACCAATCAGAACTAGCAGGACAAAACGCCAGTCGTTAAAAGCTCGAGGCAGCCACTGATTCTGTGTCAAAACCTGGAAGTCATAAACCGCAATCTCATCTTGTTGTTTTGAAAATCGATGTGCCAGGTACCAGATGATGATAATCTTAAGGTACTCCGCAGGCTGAATCGTTACAGGTCCTACAGAAATCCATCCGTATGCTCCATTTACAGGTGTTCCGACCAGTCGCGCCAGAGCTAAAAGAACCATCTCCACAATCATTACGATAAAGATGAGACGCCCATTTCTAAGGAAACCTAATTTTAATTTATAGATTAAGGCAATCAGAATCAAACTAGCTACCCAGAAGATTCCCTGGTTACGCACCAATTGAAAGGCGCTTTTCCCTTCTTCGATCAAGGTTGCACTCGTTGTTGAGTACACTACAATCAGCCCCAAAATCGATAAAAGGAAGTAAGGAATCAAAATGGAATAGTTTAGTAGGTGCCTTTTACTAATTTTCATATTTCACCACTCTAATAGGAACAAACGCTTCTGTTCCCAATTCCGTTTTATTTTCTAGTTTTGGTTGCTATTATACCACTTTTTCAGAAAGAAAAAAACTCTTATCCTTTAATCCTTCGAATTTTACTCATTTTCTAGTATCAGGTATAAAAAAACAAATCTCTTTTGAGATTTGTTTTTTGCTTTCTTAGTTAGATGAAGAACTGCTACTTGAGCTTGAGTCACCACCACCGATGTATTGGGTGAAGATGTTTTGGAATGATTGGTCTTTAACCTTGATGTTTGCTGCTTGCAATTCTTTACCAATTACTCCTTGAACAAAGGCTGAATCATTTTGTTTTTGAGTCAAGATGATAGTCTTCAATTTTTCTTTGTAATCCTCTATATTAGAAGATTTTTCTGTTTTCTTAGTTACTTTGATTATATAGAACTGACTGCTGTAGGCTTGTGTTCCAGTAGCTGTAATCACATCAGAAACCCCGTTCACATCCAAGGCAAATGCTGCTTTCTTGACTTGTTCTGGAAGTTCTGTTGAAGCAGAGTCAAAAGTGATTTCTCCACCATTTTCTTTTGTTTTATCGTCATTAGAGTTGTCTTTTGCCAACTGAGCAAAATCCGCACCTTCTGCTTTAGCTTTCTCAAGTACTTCTTTTGCCTTGTCTTCATTATCCAAACGGATGATTTGAGCCGTTACATCTGGTGTGTAAGACTCAAAAGCTTTTTGGTAGGCTTCGTCTGTCAACTCGCTCTCTGCAGCCTTCTTAACCGCTAATTCAACCAATTTGCTGGTACGGATTTGAGCTTTACGAGTCTCAGGTGTCATACCTGCACGTTGAAGCACGCTGTTGTAGCTATCGCCGTATTTCTTTTGTTCTTCAGCAACGGCATCATCCACATCTTTATCCGTTACCTCTGACCCATATTGTTGTTCAAATACTTTTTGGATGGTCATATTGAGCAAGACTTGTTGCGCAGTTGGATTGTTCTTTACTTCTTCAAAGAATTGATGCTCTGTAATCACATCTCCCTTCATGCTGATCAAATCTTTTCCTTCAGAACTGTTTGAACAAGCTGCAAGTGTTGCTACTGATAAAAGTGTGATGGCTCCTGCCATAAGTTTTTTCTTCATTTTTACTCCTTTTACGGTAAGTGTTACCTTATCTATTTTACTATAATTTCTTAAATTTTTCTGAAAATCATTCGCTCTCAGGAAGCTCTACTTCTGCTACATTCTTTCGTAGCATGAGAATACCATCTCCAAGTGGAACTAGAGTTGCTGTTAGCCCTGGATTGTCCAAAGTTGCGTCGAAAAGTCTTTGCAAACCACGGTAAATGGTGCGTTGACCTCGGCGGACTTCCATGATGTCCTTGGCAACATCTCCTCCTTGGAAAATATCATCCAAGACGACTACTCCACCAACTTCCAAGTGCTTGAGGATTTCTGGTAGAAAGACGATGTACTTGGACTTGGCCGAATCCATAAAGACAAAATCATATGTTTCTGTCAAAGTAGATAAAACATCAACAGCATCACCTTCAAGTAAGGTGATTTGCTTACGACTGTCAAACTGGGCAAAGTTTTCCTTGGCAAAGCCTATCATTTCTGGATTACGGTCAATCGTTGTAATCTTAGCATCTGGCGCATGTTCCGCCATCAAGAGTGCTGAAAAACCGATAGCCGTCCCAATTTCCAAAATGTTCTTGGGCTGTATAGTCTCCATGAGAAATCGAAAATACGCAACCGTTTCATGGGGAATAATGGGAATGTTTTCCTTGCGAGCGAAGGTCTCCAATTCTTTCAAGGAACCTGTCACTTGTTTTTGACGCTGGCGCATGAGTTCTACGATTTCTTCCTTGACGACAGGCCGGCGCATATTGTGATTGGCATTTTTACTATAAGACTCTACCATCTTAAGCTAGTCCCAATTTTTCAACAAGGGCTTCAAACTCGTTCAAGCGACGTTCAAAGACTGCAAAGGCATCGTTAAGATAGTCTTCTTTTTCCATATCCACTCCCGCTTTTCTCATAACATTGAGTGGATAGTCTGACTTACCTGCCTTGAGGTAGTCTATATAGCGGTCACGGTCTTCTTGACTACCATGGACAATCTTCTCAGCCAAGGCTGAAGCAGCTGCAAAACCAGTTGAATACTGATAAACATAGTAGTTATAGTAGAAATGTGGAATGCGTGCCCACTCGTATTGGATCTGAGGATTGTCTTCCTTGCTGAGTCCGTAGTACTCTTGGTTCAAGTCAGCGTAGAGCTTATTGAGGAAATCACTTGTCAAGACTTCTCCATTTTGGTCTGCTTGGTGGATGGCGTGTTCAAACTCAGCGAATTGAGTTTGACGGAAGACTGTTCCACGGAAACCGTCTAGGAAGTTATTGAGAATAGCAAAGCGAGTTGCATCGTCTTCTACTTCTTCCAACAATTTCTCTGTCAAGATATTTTCGTTAGTCGTTGAGGCAATCTCAGCCAAGAAGATAGAGTAATCCCCATAAACATAAGGTTGGGTTTCACGAGTATAGCTTGAGTGCATACTGTGACCTGTCTCATGGACAAGGGTAAAAAGATTGTCTAGATTGTCCTGCCAGTTGAGAAGCATAAAGGCATTTGTATCATAAGAACCACTAGAGTAGGCACCAGAACGCTTGCCTTGATTTTCATAGACATCAATCCAACGCTCACTGAAGGCACGTTTGACACGGCTCAAGTAGTCTTCACCCAAGACCGCCAAGGCTTCTTCTGCCTTTTTCAAGGCTTCTTCGTAGGTAAAGCTATAATCTACTGACGAGAGTGGTGTGTAGACATCGTACATCTTGAGGTCGGAAATACCCAAGATTTTAGAACGAAGTTCTAGGTAACGATGCAAGAGCAGCAAATGCTTGCGAACTGCTGCTACTAGATTGTCATAGACACTTTCTGGAACAAAATTTGCTGCGAGGGCTGCATGGCGAGCACTCTTATAATTGCGAACTTTTGCTCGGTAGTTTTGCACCTTAACATTTGTCTGTAAAGTCTTAGCATAAGTATGTTGGAATTGCTCGTAAGTCGCATAAAGGGCCTCATAGGCACCACGACGCACCTCACGGTTTTTAGACTCCATCAAATGGATGTAAGTACCGTGTGAAAGTTGCACTTCCTTGCCTTCGTCATCAAGGACATATGGGAAGCTAATATCCGCGTTGTCCAAAATAGCGAAAGTTTCACTAGCAGCGCCAAAGATTTCTCCTGCTCCAGCAAGCAATTCTTCCTCACGTTGCGAAAGAACATGGTCTTTCTTCTGCAAAAGCTTGTCAAAAAAGTGCTTGTAAACTTGGAGTTTTGGTTGAGCTTCTAGGAAGGCCGCATACTGCTCTTCGCTAATCTCCATAAACTCAGGTTCATAGAATGAAAAGGCTTGTTCTAACTGACTGTATAGGGTCATTGCCTTAGCATAGTACTCTTGATACTTGGCTTCACGCGTGTCCTGGTCATTTTTCATATTCGCATAGACATAAAGCTTTTCAACTTGGCGTTCCAAGTCGAGTGAGAATTCTGTGATCTCAAGCAAACTGTCTGCGCTGTCCAAGAGATGTCCCTCATACTGAGATGCTGTTTGTACTTTTTCAGTTAAATCTTTCAAGGCTTCTTCCCAAGCCTGGTCTGTTGGGTAGATTGTCGAAAGATCCCATGTATCTTTTTCATTTATTTCATGTCTTTGTAATACCATAAGATTCCTCCATCCTTTCTATTTTACCACATTTTTTGAGAAATATAAGTGATAAAAGGCTGGTGGATAGAGCTTTTGGCGATTATTTTTCGGATTTTTTTGATAGTAAGCCTGAAAATTTCTATAATAGCTAGTCAGATCCGTTTCAATCTGCAAAAAATCACCTGATTCTATCGGTCTGACCTGGGGATACCAGTCGTCTAGTTGACGGTTTAATAGATTGTCTCCTTGATGATAGGCCTCTTCTTGCTTCTTCATCCAGTAAGGCGTTTGGTAGTACAACTGTTGACGAATGTAGTGACAGATAGTTGGATCTTGAGAAACTGTAAAACTAGCTAGCTTTTGTTTTTGATAAGGAAATCGTAGAATTTCCAAGAGATTTCCTTGATCATAGGGAAATTCTTTGACCTGAAAATGCAGCTTGCCACGTAGGTCCTGATGCAGAAGATATTTAAGTCTCAAAACTTGCTTTTTGAGATCCAGTTCCCAAACATAGAAACCCATATTTTGACTAAAATAGAGAAATCCCCTTTGCAGTTGTGTTAATCGATCCTTTAACCAGAGTTTCTCTCCCAGTAGCCAGATAACCTGATAGCCCTGGCTGCGGTATCCTTGACTTCTATTGCCTAAAAGCTTTTGAGACAAGGGACTGCACTGAACCTCCAGTGCTAGTTTCCCATTGACGAGAACATCCGCAACCTGCTGAATCTCGGGCAGACTATATTCTAAGGCGACTTGATTGTCCTTCTTGACCCAATGATAAAGAGCCTCTTTATTTCCCAAGTGTTCTGGACTTTCATTTTCAAAAATGGCCATACAATCTCTTAACCTTTCATGGGCAAAGTGTGTTCGAATGCTCTGTCCTTGGCGTAATCGTAGTCCACCACCACAGGCTGGACAAGTATAAGCTTGCTTGGTAACGTCTTTTTCGAGTGCATTTACCAATTTTCCCTTGGCATCTCTGGCTACAAACATGGTCTACCTCCTTTTCTCATTTATTCGAAAAAGAACTAAAAAAGACTGGAATTCCAGCCTTTCATAATAGGCTCTATAATATCTGTAGTGGGTAAAAACCACTATGGAAATTATGGAGCTTT
>NZ_JAUMZR010000034.1:0-20809 GCF_030528045.1 Streptococcus sp. | reverse complement strand
TCCCTTAAAAAACACTTTATAAAAATTGTACAGAAAAGTGTTGCCTTTTCAAAGCATTGTTACAGCTGTTAAAACAGAAGCTGTCAAATAGGTATATTTTTTCTTCACTTCAACCTCTTAATTCTTTAATTTTTAAACTTGATAATTAAAATAATAAAAATTTGGAAAGCAATTGTGCACAATTTTATGACTAAACCTCAAAGCTAGAGTGAACTCCTCACATCAACTTGTTAACAGGCCTGAAATAAACAAGCTGACTTTCTGTCTTTAAAAAGAGCATATTATAGCAATATGAAGATTTTTATATTTATTCGCTTTCTTAATTTATTCCAACACATCAACTTTCAAATATCAAATAATTTGACTCGTCTTTTTTGATGTTTTTTAAAAGAAAAGCTAGATATATTAGTAATATATCTAGCTTTTTAACTATTCTTTGTACGCAATGTAATTTCCCGTTGTTTTATTTTCACTATCTTTTCATTTTTTCTTTTCTTTTTCTAGTATAAATACACTAATAATAATTAGTGATATATATAAAATTGTTCGGTTTTTTAGCTCAAAAAATCCCCGAATTTTTCATCAAGGGAAAAGAAATTTCTCTTATTTTTTATTTTTTCTTTCTTTATGACGCTCATAAGCTTTAAACTGACGTTGTAGTTCCTGTCGGATGGCAGGTTCCGGAGCACATTTTTCTTCCCAGTCATCTGGTTTTAAAATCTTGTGTGTAACTGGGTCAAAATGAGCTTTCCCATCAGGGAAAACCTTTCCCATATTTGCTTCGTGGACAATATCAAAAATGCGTTCTGGATCCACTCCCATCAATACAAAACTGCCGTATGTGAAATACAATGTATCAATCAAAGCATCCACTTGACCGACCAGATTTTGCTTAGCAGGCGTCTTTTTCGCCACTTTCTCTGCTGCCTTATCAAGTGCCTCATGCATGCTTGCAAGAGAGTTTTGGAATTCTTCCTCCGAAGAACTTGCCGCACGAACAAACTCTACTAATTCTTCAATTTTAAAATCTGCGCGGTGGGTTGCACCTTCAGCATCCCATGCCTGTGGTTCTTCTTGAGTTCGTTCATCCATCATGTGGTGGAAGGTTTTGACCTTATTAAAGTGGTAGTCTCGACTGACAAACACTTTTTCTGAAGCCAAAACACCAAAGTGCTCGAGCGCCTTGTGGATACCATCTTGTTGATTACTTGCCGTAATATGCTTGGCAACTTCTTTGACACTGCTACTGCCATTTCCCATAGCGACCGACATACCAACACCTGCCAACATTTCCAGATCGTTGTCGGAATCACCAAAGGCCATTACTTGGTTGAGATCAAAGCCATATTCTTTCCCGACTCGGCGAATGCCTTCTAGTTTGGAATTTCCTTGGTTGATGATATCTGCTGCAAAAGGATTGCTTCGAGTTAATTTCAAATCTTCAAAATCACTTGCTGCCTTCTCAGATTCTTCTGGCGTCATCAGCATCAAAACTTGATAAATGGGTTGATTAATCAAGTTAAGCAAGTCGTTTTCCTTTTGAGGAACTGCCTTGCTGACCATTCGATTAAAGGAACGGCTAACGGTTCTTGTCAGAACAGTCGGAATAAAACGACTAACCAGTTGGGAAAAGGATCCGAGACCAAATGACATAATTTTCGAACCAACAACGGCATGCTCGGTTCCAAGAGCGATTTCTTTACGCTCCTTTTTAGCGTAAGCAATCAGTTGACGCAGGCTTGACTTAGCAATTGGACTTGCAAAGAGCATCTTTTCTTTATTAAAAATGTATTGGCCATTGTAGGTCACCGCAAAGTCTAGATCCAAGTCTTCCATCAATTCCTTGACAAAAAACGGCCCTCGTCCTGTCGCTACTCCAACAAGCACTCCTTGCTCTTTGACAATCTTAATCGCGTCCTTAGTGGATTTCAAAACACTCTTGCGATCGTTGACTAGCGTTCCATCGATATCAAAAAAAACAGCCTTGACTTCCATCCTGTCCCATTCTCCCCTTTTGTGTTACAATGATTATACCACATTTCAGAAAGAGTGACTAAATCATGCCTAAGAAAATCCTTGTTTTACATACAGGTGGGACCATTTCCATGCAAGCAGACACCACTGGTGCCGTTGTAACTAGTCAGGACAATCCCATGAACCATGTTTCCAATCCACTTGAAAGGATTGAGGTTCATGCCCTAGACTTTTTTAATCTGCCAAGCCCTCATATCAAACCCAAGCATATGCTTGCACTCTATCATAAAATTAAAGAGGAAGCTGATAACTACGATGGAGTTGTCATCACACATGGTACAGATACCTTAGAAGAAACAGCTTACTTCCTTGATACCATGAAAATTCTGCCCATCCCCATCGTTCTAACAGGGGCCATGCGTAGTTCAAACGAACTTGGTAGCGACGGTGTATATAACTATCTGAGCGCTTTGCGAGTTGCCAGCGATGACAAAGCAGCCGACAAGGGTGTACTGGTCGTCATGAACGACGAGATCCACGCAGCCAAGTATGTTACCAAAACTCATACGACCAACGTCAGCACCTTTCAAACCCCAACACATGGACCACTTGGTCTCATCATGAAGCAAGAAATCCTCTACTTCAAAACGGCTGAACCTCGTGTCCGGTTTGATCTTGAGCATATTCAAGGTCTGGTTCCCATCATCTCAGCATATGCAGGTATGACAGACGAGCTGATCGATATGTTAGACTTGGAACAACTGGATGGCTTAGTCATTCAGGCCTTTGGAGCAGGCAATGTTCCCAAAGAAACAGCTCAAAAGTTGGAAAATCTCCTGCAAAAAGGAATCCCAGTCGCCTTGGTCTCACGATGTTTTAATGGTATTGCTGAACCTGTCTACGCCTACCAAGGTGGAGGGGTGGAGTTGCAACGAGCTGGTGTTTTCTTTGTCAAAGAACTCAACGCTCAAAAAGCGCGCCTCAAATTATTAATTGCCCTTAATGCTGGATTAAAAGGGCAGGCTTTGAAAGACTATATGGAAGGATAAAACTCTTCTCTAGAACGCAAAATCAGGAAATCTTCGCGATTCCCTGATTTTTTCTATTTACGTTTTCGTGTTGAACGACGTTCTGTCATACCATGAGGTAAGAGAACTTCACGTTCTTCCAACTCTTCCTTATGCATAATCTTAGTCAACATACGCATGCTGATAGCACCTAGGTCATAAAGAGGTTGGGCAATAGTCGTCAAGTTTGGACGAGTGAATCGTGCAATCTGAGAGTCATCTGTCGTGATGATTTCAAACTCTTCTGGCACAGATACACCATGGTCAGCCAAACCATTCAACACACCCGCAGCCAATTCATCACCTGTTACAACTGCAGCTGTAGCTTGTGATGAAATCAAGCGTTCTGCCAAGGCATAACCATCGTCATAGCTGTATTTTGATTCAAAGACCAAGCCCTCACTATAAGAATGTCCAGCTTTTTTCAAGGCTTCCTTGTAACCGATCAAACGAACCTTGCCATTGATATCATCAACAAGTGGTCCACTCACAAAAGCAATCTTTTCGTTTTCTTTGAGAAGGTAGCTTACAGCATCAATCGTTGCTTGTTTGTAGTCGATATTGACACTTGGAAGTTGGTGTTCTACATCCACAGTACCAGCAAGAACAACCGGTGTCCGTGAACGAGAAAACTCTGAACGAATCTTTTCAGTCAAGTGATAGCCCATAAAGATAATCCCATCGACTTGTTTTGAAAAGAGAGTGTTGACCACTGAAACTTCCTTTTCATCATCCTCATCACTATTTGCAAGGACAATGTTATACTTGTACATTTCAGCAATGTCGTCAATCCCCTTAGCAAGTGTTGAGAAATAACCATTGGTAATGTTCGGAATCACAACTCCGACTGTCGTTGTTTTCTTGCTAGCCAAACCACGTGCTACCGCATTTGGACGATAGTCCAAGCGATCAATCACTTCTAGGACTTTTTTTCGAGTGTTCTCTTTAACATTCTTGTTGCCATTAACGACACGGCTAACTGTTGCCATTGAAACTCCTGCTTCACGGGCAACGTCATAAATCGTTACTGTATCATCTGTATTCATTCCGTTTCCTTTCTATAATGAAAATTTCGCTTTCACGCATCTACTTACTCCATTTTACCACTTATTGTAAACACTTTCAAGTATTTTTAGGAGAAACTTTGAAAAAATTTCACAGTTTATTCCCATTTTGAAAAAGCGAGTAGGATTTCTTGATTTTTAAGACATTTTGCTGTATGATAAGGAAAATAAAGGGGGAGGAAAGCATGGCTTTTACAAATACACAGAGACGATCCGCTAGTTTTGGCGTCGTGACCAGCCTGCCTGACGATGTCATTGACTCTTTATGGTATATTATTGATCATTTCCTGAAAAATGTCTTTGAATTAGAAGAAGAACTTGAGTTTCAACTGCTCAACAATAAGGGGACCATCACCTTCCATTTTTCTAGCCAGCATCTTCCGACTAGCATCGATTTTGATTTCAATCATCCTTTTGATCCGCTTCATCCTCCTAGGGTCCTTGTTTTAGACTTGGACGGTAGAGAAACCATCCTCCTTCCAGAAGAAAATGACCTATTTTAAAAACTCTAGCTTCTCGGCGCAAACTACTGAGAAACTAGAGTTTTCTTTTTCTAATAAATGGATCGACTAACAACTAGACCGTTTGGTTTTGTATACTCTAAATCAAGGTAATCCTGATAAGTCCCTGGCACAATGAAACCTTGGGGACTCAATATATCTGTCCCAGCTTTTCCTACGATAGAGTCTGCCAGCAAGACACAATTGGTACTGAGAACAAAGTAGGTCTTAAACTCGGATGAGCTGAATTTATAGAGGGTTGCATCTGCTTCCTCTTTCAGTTGGTAGGAGTAGGTATGCTTGACCTCTCCCTCTCTTCTTTTCATCAACTGCGAGCTTGGTTCCCAAGGAATTAACAGGTCTTCTATCTCTGCTAGACGAGCTTGGATGGCTGCTTTCTGTTGGTTCGTCAAACTCAGACCATAAGCAAACAAGGTCTTCTGACTTTCCCTCTTACAAAGCTCAATGTATTTTTCCCGATTGGCCTTAAACAAAACACCGTCTCCAACCATGCCGAATAAACGCTCCGAGTGGGGATCATAGGAACCATAGGAAATAACCTTCCCTTGATAACAAATATCCACATGTCCCATGGCGAGGAAGAAGGAGGTTTCTGAGGTATGAATAAAAATTTCCAGATCGACCGTCTGGTCGTTTTTTCTTTCTGAATGAACTTCCCCTTCTTGGCTTTCATGATTTGACAGCCACTCATTTAGTTTTCGCAAGGTACTGATAGGGATCAGAGCCGTCACAAAGATCGGCAAGGTCATTCGCATACGCCGCTTCAGCTTGGGATTGTTTTCTATCTTTTCAAAAAAGAAACCGTCCCGAAGGCTACTAGCCCCTAACATGAGCAAGTAAAACCCAAGCAAGAGCAATTCAAAATTCGCTGCATCGTGAAAAGGAGAGATGCTATAAAGCCCAAATCCTATCATCCATACAGCATCGAAGAGATGGTGAAGTCGAGGATGAATAGCATTTTTTCGATAGAGAGACCAGGTCACAAGACTAATGCCACCCGTAAACAGCTGGTAGCTCGCAATGACAAAGACCAAGAGATAGAGGGCAAGGTCTTGCAAGATGATAGAGTCAAACACGAGAGCCGCTACCACCAGCTTGGCCAAGGTTACAAAGATATTTTCCCGACGTTTTTTATCCTGAAACCAGCGAGTCAACAAGTGCCAAACTGCTGATAAGGAAAAATAGCCCATCAGCAACTGGTACCCCATCCTCGGAATAACTTGTCCAAAACGAATCAAGAGAAGCCCTAGAACAATAGCAAGTAGTCCCTCCCCGATACTCTTCCACTTACTATAGGTCTCGGAAAGTTTAGGCATTTCCTTGCTCCAACTGGTCAACCAAGTATCGAATTGGTTGCTTTAAGATTGGATGGATAAAATGGGGAGCTATTTCCACTAACGGCTCAAGAACAAAGAGGCGTTCTGCTATATAAGGATGAGGTAAAATGAGCTCGTCTGTGTAAATGATCTGGTCCTCCACAAAGAGTAGGTCCAAATCAATCAAACGAGGCCCCCAATGCACCTCTCGAACCCGTCCCATTTCTGACTCGATGGCTAATAATGTTTCTAACAAGACTGGTGCTGGTAACCAGGTTTCTACTTCAATCACCTGATTGGCAAAGCTATCCTGCTCCACACCACCCCAAGGCTCCGTCGTCAAAACACTGGACTCTTTGAGAATATGGATGCCACGAGCTCGCAGGTTGTCAATGGCTTTTTCCAAGTTTGCTTGCTTATCTCCCATATTACTTCCTAGGGCGATAAAGGCCCGTTGCTTACGACGGTGAATGGTCACCGAGCAGTTATCCAACGGTAAATGCACTGGAGCCCAAGGTTTTTTTAGTTCCAACTCAATCTCTTGGACAAGAGAATAGATCTCAAAGGTACGTTCAACTAGTTTGTAGGCTACCGTTTCAATCAAATCCTCAGTGCTTTCCTGAAACCAAGTCGTCCACTGCTGACACAGTTCTCCGTAATGGACAGAAGCTGTCAAATCCAATTCTGTAGCCGCCTTGGTCATATCATAAGATAAGCTTGCGGAAATAACGAACTTCTGCCCCAATTCCTTCTCACTAGGGAAAAGACCATGATAGGCAAAAATTTCCAAATCTTTAATCTGCAGTTGATCCATAACTAGTCCTTTCTAGAAAAATCTGCATGAAGCGGATTCTTTTTATACTCAATGAAAATCAAAGTGCAAACTAGGAAGCTAGCCGCAGGCTGTACTGGAGTACGGCAAGGTGAAGCTGACGTTGTTTGAATTTGATTTTCGAAGAGTATTATAGTCCCATTAAACGATAAGCCTGGTCTCGGAGGTCTTTATCTGTTTCAAATACACCTCGCGCTACTGTCGTCAAGGTTGCCGTGCCTAGCTTTCTGACACCACGCATGCTCATACACATATGTTCGGCCTCAATGACAACAAAGGCTCCTTTAGCCCCCAGATAGTCCATCAAGGCATCGGCCACTTCGATATTCAGCCGTTCTTGAATCTGTGGTTTTTTAGAATAAACTTCAACCGTACGGGCAAGTTTGGACAAGCCTGCTACACGTCCATCTGGAATGTAGGCAATGTGCGCTCTCCCATAAAAAGGCAAAAAGTGGTGCTCACACATAGTGTGGAAAAAGATATCCTTTTCTACAACCATATTGTCGTCAATAATCTCAAAGGATTTTGACAGGTGTTCCTCAGCAGTTTGGCCAAGACCTGAAAAAATCTCTTGGTACATACGAGCTACACGAGCAGGTGTTTCCTGCAAGCCCTCGCGGTTAGCATCCTCGCCAACAGCCTCAATAATCATTTTTACAGCCGTTTCAATCTTTTGTGTATCCATTCTCGTTCTTCCTCTCCATCAGATAGGCTCTCACTTGGCTCAAGAAATACAAGGAACCTGTGACAATCCTAACTGTTTGTTTCTCTTCCTTTTTATCTGTCAATTTCTGCTCTAGAAAATCCTGCCAACTTTGGTAATTGAGATTTCTAGACTTGACTGTCTCTTTCAGCACGCTTTCATCCGTCGCCCGACTATCGTCAAAATGGGTTAAAGTCAATTGACTATCTGGCACCGTTTCTAGCAAATCCAGCATATCCTCCAAAGCCTTGGTTTTGATACACGTAAAGAGGATTTCCTTATGATAATCCACAAAGCGTTCTTGCAATGTTGCTAATAAAGCCTTAATAGCATGGGGATTGTGGGCCCCATCCAAAAGCAACAAGGGATCGCTAGATACGACCTCCAAACGCCCTGGCCATCTGGTCTCTTTCAAAGCTTGAGCAACCAAGTCATTACTTGCCAACTCCCGTCCAGTCTCCTGGCAATAAGTGTCTAGGAGAGCAAGCGCCATCCCCGCATTTTCTATCTGGTGCAAACCAAGCAGACCTGTTTGAAAGCGACCTTGTCTGACAGAACTGGTATAATCAAAGATTTCGCCCGCTACCACGCTTTCTTGATGACGAACCTGGTAATCATTCCCATAGGCAAGTCTCGGCGCATCTTTCCCTTCCGCAATGCGGTCAATAACAGTCAAGGCTTCAGGAACAATATGACCTGTCACTAATGGAATACCTTGTTTGATAATACCAGCTTTCTGCTCTGCTATGGCTTCCAAGGTGTCACCAAGTAGGGCCACATGGTCCAGTCCAATGGTCGTAATTCCTGTTAAAATTGGCTGACAAACATTAGTACTATCCAGAAGGCCACCCATACCGACTTCCATGATGGCTACATCTACTTGCTCTAAGGCAAAGTAATCATAAGCTAGAGCTGTGATAATCTCAAACTCGCTTGTTCCCTGCAAATTGTCAGCAGATTCCCCCTCAAGCAAAGACTGATAGTCAGCCATGAGGGCTTCTAGCCTAGCCTCGGGAACGGACTCCCCATTAATACTAATCTGGTCTGTATAATGAATGAGATAGGGCGAGTTGAACACCCCGACTCTCAGCCCTAGCTTTTCCAGCATCTTTGTCAAAAAAGCAATGGTTGAACCTTTACCATTGGTCCCGCCGATATGGATGACCTTAAGTTTGAGATGGGGATTGCCTCGCAGAGCTAGGAGTTCCACCATTCGCTCCAAACCAAAATGCGGTTGGTCCGTACGGTAGTGGGCAATCCACTGATTGTTTTCAATTTCGTTCATCTTACTTATATTGTTTTAAATCTAGATTTTCTGCATCATCTGCCAAACGAATAGCAGAGGCAATTTCAACTGCCATCCTGTGACTGGCAACATCATGCACGCGCACCACTTCCACACCCTGTCTCACAGCGATACTGGTTACATGAGCAGAAGCTGTGTCTCGATTGCGGAAACCGACTTCCGTTTCAGGATTGACTTCAAAGCCATTTTCCTCCAGGATATTAATGACAAACCGCTTACGCGAAACTCCAAGAAAGATCGGATAGCCTTGCTGGTGTAATTTATCAAGGTCCCGTAGAAGGAGTAGATTTTCCTTTTTGGTCAGGCCAAAGCCAATTCCTGGATCCAGCAGAATGTTTTCTCTTACTACCCCAGCTTGATTCGCTCTCGCTAGAGCTCGTTCAAAGAAATCCTTCATCAAGTCTTCGATTGGCATTTTTTCAAAGTCAGCTAACTCTTCCTCTGTAAAAGCTTGCCCAAAACCAAAATGAGGAAATATGAACGAACTAGGGTGCTGAGGTCGAGCCATGACTGGATTAAACATGATAACCACTTTTGCTCCAGCCTTAGCAACCACATCCGCCATTTTCTCATCTCCCATGAGACCAGTGATATCATTGACCAGATTGGCACCAGCAGCCAAAGCAGCCTCTGCCACCTGACTTTTCCAAGTATCGATGGAAATGAGAACATCACTTTCCTCACGGATAGCTTTAATCACTGGAACAACACGCTGGATTTCCTCTTCTATCTCAACATAGCTACTGCCCGGCCGAGTCGATTCTCCACCGATATCTAGCATGCTCGCTCCTTCTGCTATCAATTTACGAGCTTGCTGGAGCGCCTGCTCAAGAGCAAAAAACTGCCCACCATCCGAAAAAGAATCTAGTGTTACATTGATAATTCCACAAATAGCTGTTTTTGCATGATTAGCTTTACTTGACATATCGGTCACTCTCCTAAGGTTCTCTACCATATTATCCCTCTATTTTACCATAAAAAGAAAAAAGATGGACACGTTAGTATTCATCTTTTCCAAGTAGGCCAATGGTTTAGAATGATAGACCTAGATTTCTACTAATCAACACCAATAAGGCCAACAAACAAAATGCAATACCATTGAGAATCATATGAAGCAAAATGGACATCTCCAAACGCTCAGTCTTATAGGCTGTCCAAGTCAAAACCGTTGACATTCCTCCATAAATAATCACAGAAGGTAAATTGGTTGGCATATGGAGTAAGGCAAAGACGATTGCACCAACAACAAAACCAAGTTTTTCTTTTCCACGGAAGATCTTTTTTGGAATAATTCCACGACACAAAATTTCTTCACAAATCGGCGCAATCAAGACTAGTAGGAAGAAAGTTGAAATCAAGGAACTATTCTGAACCAAACCATTCAGTATTGATTGGTTACTGGTTGTTGCCTCATTTGTTAGTCGAAGCAGGAGTGAACCGAAGAGATTTGTCGCAAAAATCACTAGATAACTCAGTACCAAGCGAGCCAAGTCTTTTGCCTTAAAAAAGGATAGATTAAAAGTAGCAAGTTGTGTTTTTCGTGCGCCAATAATGAATACAATCAAAACGACTATGGATAGAGCACCTACTAAGAGCCCTGACTGTAAAATCGGAAACTGTTTGTTTGCTAAAAACAAAGCAAGTCCTATGGGAAATTGAGATAGAACAAAAGCTACCAAAAGGATGATCACCCATTTCCCTCTATTCAAAACCTCTTGCCAAATCGTCTTATCTTTCATGATGTACCTCCTTATAATAGAAAAAGGGGAAACTCCCCTTTTTCTATTATACCATTTATAGCGCCATACTGATATAGTTAAGGATAAACAAGGCATCCAAAATCCAAATCATCACGTGCACATCTTTAGCTTGACCTTTGACAACTTTTGTCAAGGTATATGTCAAGAAACCAACAGCAATCCCTTGTGTGATAGAGTAGCTGAATCCCATAAAGATAGATGTGAAGAAGGCAGGAACAGCTTCAGCCATATCATCCCAAGGAATATTTTTCAAGTTAGAAAGCATCATGATTCCGACGATGATCAAAATTGGTGCTGTGGCAGCTGTAGGAACAATCGCTAGAAGTGGGCTAAAGAAGCTAGATAGAGCAAAACAGATCGCAACCACTAGGGCTGTCAAACCAGTACGTCCACCAGCACCGATACCAGCCGCAGATTCAACATAGGTCGTAACGTTTGAAGTACCAGCAATGGCACCTACTGAAGTTGCAACCAAGTCAGAGTAAAGAGCCTTGTCCAATTTAGCGGACTCATGGTTTTCCCCACTTGTCGCAACGATACCAACTTTTTCACCAGTACCGATAAGAGTACCGATTGTGTCAAAAATATCCGTTAGTGAGAAGGCAAGAATAGCCATCAAGGTTTCTGGTAAACGTGAAGTGTTTGAAATCAAAGATCCTAAACCTTCTGAACCCAGAGCAGCACCAAACAAAGTTCCTAAATCATTAACCGCTGCTGAAAGATTGTTGCTAGCAAAGTCAATCCCTGATAATTTGACAACACCAACAGCAATGGCAAGGACTGTCGTTGTTAAAATAGAAAGAATGATTCCACCCTTGATGCCTTTAACAACAAAGAAGATGGTAATAGCCAGACCTGCAAGAGCCACCAATACTGCTGGAGTATTGAAGTCTACCAATCCTGGAACAGCTGCTGAGTTTGCAGTAAGTGCAGCTTGAGCCTTGTCCGCTCCTTCACCTGCTACCGTATAAGTACCTGGATCGATTGAGAATTTCAAGAGACCAGCATTCTTAATTCCAACATAGGCAAGGAAAACACCAATACCAGCGGAAATAGCTGAACGAAGTGTTGTTGGAATAGATTCGATGATCATTTTACGAACATTTGTCAAGGTAATAATCAATGAAATAATTCCACAAATGAAGACCATACCAAGAGCTTCTTTCCAAGTATAGCCCATCCCAAATACAACTGTAAATGTAAAGAAGGCATTTAGTCCCATACCTGGTGCTTGTGCGTACGGCAAATTAGCATAGAAAGCCATCATCAAAGTACCGACTACAGAACCGATAATCGTTGCCAAGAACACACCTTGAACAGGCATACCCGTTTGGGAAAGCATTTGAGGGTTTACAAATAGAATATAACTCATTGCAAAGAATGTTGTTAAACCAGCAAGCACCTCTGTACGGACATCTGTACCGTGCTCTTTTAGTTTAAATAGTTTGTCCATCTTTAATCTCCTTTTGTTTTTACGAACAATATTAGTATTATATCATTTATCATTCACCTTTTCAATATGTTTGTTTGATTTATTTAATAAATCAAAGCAACTGTAGTTTTTGTTCTTTTCTGCTTTTCTTCCTTCTTTTTGATATAATAGAAGACATCTTATCTGGAAACGACTAGGAAGGTTTATATGACTAAAAAAATTATCGCAGTCGATTTGGATGGAACCCTGCTGAATAGTGAAAGCAAGCTCTCCGATTTCACCAAAGAGACGATCAAAAAAATTTCAGAAAAAGGGCACCATGTCATCATCACGACAGGCCGTCCGTATCGTATGGCAAAAGATTTCTACCGTGAGCTAGAATTGCATACTCCCATGATTAACTTTAATGGTTCCCTAACCCATCTACCAGGACAGGTTTGGGCGCATGAAAAGTGCTTGACTTTGGACAAAAAATATCTCCTAGACATGGTCAAACGCACAGAGGACATCCAGGCTGATTTTATTGCAGGAGAATATCGAAAAAAATTCTATATCACGACTCCGAATGAAGAAATTGCGGATCCTAAACTATTTGGCGTAGAGAACTTCCGGCCGGAAAATCAATTCAAACCCGAACGAGTAACCAAAGATCCCAACTGCATCCTCTTGCAAACAAGGGCTGAAGACAAATATGCTTTAGCGGACGAGATGAATCGTTTTTATCAGCACCAACTAGCTATCAATACCTGGGGCGGTCCCCTCAACATCCTCGAGTGTACTCCCAAGGGTGTAAACAAGGCCTTTGCTCTAGAGCACTTGCTCAATGTGATGAATCGTGATAAAAAAGACTTAATCGCCTTTGGTGATGAGCATAATGACACCGAAATGTTAGCATTTGCAGGCAAGGGATATGCTATGAAAAACGCCAATCCTGCTCTTCTTCCATATGCAGACGAACAACTTCCTCTGACCAACGAAGAAGATGGAGTTGCCCACGCTTTACAAAATTTATTCCTATAAAAGGGAAGATTGCATGGTCACAATCTTTCCTTTTTGTTTTCATTCTGTTTTCACAAAAGCACATCGTTTTCTGTATTTTTATATTAAATTTTCTATCGCCATTTTCACTTACCTCTCAAAATTATTTATATATTAATATTTTTAAAAAGTCATTCTATGAAAACTCGTACATCTTTTTAGAAAAAGTAGTTGATTTTTATATGAAAACGGTTTATACTTAAAGTTAGGCTTAAAGTTTTCTTAAACATACAGTCAAACATTTTATAAGGAGGAATGACAATAATGAGTATCGGAATCATTATTGCGAGCCACGGCGAATTTGCTGCGGGTATTCATCAGTCAGGATCTATGATCTTTGGTGAACAAGAAAAGGTTCAAGTTGTAACCTTTATGCCAAATGAAGGTCCAGATGACCTTTACGCTAAATTCAACAACGCTGTGGCTGCATTTGACGCAGAAGATGAGGTTCTAGTATTGGCTGACCTTTGGAGTGGATCTCCATTCAACCAAGCTAGCCGCGTAATGGGAGAAAATCCAGAACGTAAGTTTGCCATCATCACAGGACTGAACTTGCCGATGTTGATCCAAGCCTACACAGAGCGCCTTATGGACGCGAATGCAGGTGTGGATAAAGTCGCTGCGAATATCATTAAAGAAGCCAAAGATGGCATCAAGGCTCTTCCAGAAGAGCTTAACCCAGTTGAGGAAGTTGCAACTGCTGCAGCTGCTCCAGTTGCCCAAGCTGCTATTCCAGAAGGAACAGTTATCGGTGATGGTAAACTGAAAATCAACCTTGCTCGTCTAGACACTCGTCTCCTTCACGGTCAGGTTGCCACTGCTTGGACTCCAGATTCAAAAGCAGATCGTATCATCGTTGCTTCAGACAACGTTGCAAACGACGAGTTGCGTAAAGAATTGATCAAACAAGCAGCTCCTAACGGTGTAAAGGCTAACGTTGTCCCAATCCAGAAATTGATCGACGTTGCAAAAGACCCACGTTTCGGCGAAACTCATGCCCTTATCTTGTTTGAAACTCCACAAGATGCACTTCGTGCTATCGAAGGTGGCGTGCCAATCAAGACCCTTAACGTTGGTTCTATGGCTCACTCAACAGGTAAAACAATGATCAACAACGTTTTGTCTATGGACAAAGAAGACGTTGCAACCTTTGAAAAAATGCGTGACCTCGGTGTTGAATTTGACGTACGTAAAGTACCAAACGACACGAAAAAAGATTTGTTTGACTTGATTAAGAAAGCAAACGTTCAATAATGTTAATCTGTTTCTATCATTTTTGAAAACAGGATTAAATACTTTATTAAAACTAAATAGAAAAGGAATAAAACCATGTCAGATATTTCAATCATTTCTGCTATCTTGGTTGTAGTTGTTGCCTTCCTTGCAGGTCTTGAAGGTATCCTCGACCAATTCCAATTCCATCAACCAATCGTCGCATGTACCCTTATCGGACTTGCAACTGGTAACCTCGAAGCAGGGGTTATGCTTGGTGGATCTCTTCAAATGATCGCCCTTGGTTGGGCAAACATCGGAGCTGCCGTAGCTCCTGACGCTGCTCTTGCATCTGTTGCTGCAGCAATCATCTTGATCAAAGGTGGTAACTTTACTACTGATGGTATCGCCGTTGCAACGGCAACAGCTATCCCTCTTGCCGTAGCTGGACTTTTCTTGACTATGATTGTTCGTACAATCTCAGTTGCCTTAGTTCACTCAGCTGATGCTGCCGCTAAAGACGGAAACATTGCAGCTGTTGAGCGTGCTCACTTTGTTGCACTTCTTCTTCAAGGTCTTCGTATTGCAATCCCTGCTGCCTTCCTTATTGCTATCCCAGCTTCTGCTGTTCAAGACGCTCTTGGTTTGATGCCAGACTGGTTGAATGGTGGTATGGCTGTCGGTGGTGCTATGGTCGTTGCCGTTGGTTACGCTATGGTTATCAACATGATGGCAACTCGTGAAGTATGGCCATTCTTCGCTATCGGTTTTGCTCTTGCAGCAATCTCTCAATTGACTTTGATTGCCCTTGGTGTCATCGGTGTTGCCCTTGCCTTCATCTACCTTAACCTTACAAAACAAGGTGGAAACGGTGGCGGCGGAGCTGCGACTTCTAACGACCCAATCGGTGATATCCTAGAAGACTACTAGAAAGGGGAACAATCATGGCTGAAAAAATTCAATTATCAAAATCAGATCGTCAAAAAGTTTGGTGGCGTTCACAATTCCTTCAAGGTTCTTGGAACTATGAACGTATGCAAAACTTGGGTTGGGCTTACTCTTTGATCCCAGCTATTAAAAAACTGTACACTAAAAAAGAAGACCAAGCGGCTGCTCTTGAGCGTCACCTTGAGTTCTTCAACACTCACCCATACGTAGCTGCTCCAATCATGGGGGTTACTCTTGCACTTGAAGAAGAGCGCGCTAACGGTGTTGAAATCGACGACGCGGCTATCCAAGGGGTTAAGATCGGTATGATGGGACCTCTTGCTGGTATCGGTGACCCAGTTTTCTGGTTTACAGTTCGTCCTATCCTTGGAGCCCTTGGTGCATCACTTGCTGCATCTGGTAATATTGTTGGTCCCCTTCTCTTCTTCTTTGGATGGAATGCTATCCGTATGGCCTTCCTATGGTATACACAAGAGTTCGGTTACAAAGCTGGCTCTGAAATCACTAAAGACATGTCTGGTGGTATCTTGAAAGACATCACCAAAGGAGCATCTATCCTTGGTATGTTCATCCTTGCCGTTCTTGTACAACGTTGGGTATCTATCAACTTTACTGTCAACCTTCCAGGTAAACAATTGGCAGAAGGTGCTTATATCAACTTCCCAGAAGGCGCTGTAACAGGTGGAGAATTGAAGGGAATCCTTGGTCAAGCACTCAGCGGATTGAGCTTGGATAGCGTTCAACCACAAACCCTTCAAGGTCAGTTGAACTCATTGATTCCAGGATTGATGGGACTTCTCCTTACTTTCCTTTGCATGTGGTTGCTTAAGAAAAAAGTATCACCAATCGCAATCATCCTTGCTCTCTTTGCAGTAGGTATTGCAGCTCGTTTCTTCGGTATCATGTAAACCATCGAGAATATAAATAAAAAAGAATCAGGTAATAATCCTGATTCTTTTTGTGTATCAACTTTTTCTTCTAGTCAAATAATGCAAGCCTCCAATCACCACTGCCAGGATGGCTACATAGACGACTTGGATGGTTTCTAAAGGCACATACGCTCCTTGCAGGACAAAGGTATTGGCAAGCACTCCAACAAGGGCTGCAAGGCTCAAAAGTGCGAGCAAGACTAGTTTGTATCGATTAAACGGCAGACTGACCTTGGCAACTAGACACAGACCATTGACCAAAGCAAGTAGGAAGCAAATAAATTTGACCTGACCTGGGACAGTGATAAAGAAGTTAGTCAAGAGTACACTAGCGACTAGAATGCCACCACCAATCGCAGCATTGGTCAAAATATCTCGCATAAAATGTGTACTAACCTTTTCTTTATTGGACTCAAAAGTTAGGAAGAAGGATGGAATCCCAATCGTAATAGCTGAAATAATCGTAAACTGAATGGGAATAAAGGCGAATTCCAAACCAAATACCACACTCAAAATGGCAAACACGATGGAGAAGAAGGTCTTTGCTAGAAAGAGAGAGGCTACCTTTTGGATGTTATTGATGACCCGGCGTCCTTCCATCAAGATATCATAAAATACTGCAAATTCATCAGTGAGAAAAACAATATTGGATACACTTTTGGCTGCACTCGTAGCCCCCTTCATGGCAAAGCTAATATCTGCTTTCTTGAGAGCCAGAACATCATTGACTCCATCACCACTCATGGCAACTGTTTTACCAGCATTTTGCAAAATAGATACCATCTTTTGCTTCTGTTCAGGTGTCACCCTACCAAATATTTCGTGTTCCAAGACCACTCTTTCAAAGTCATCATCGCTCACCTTGGTCATATCAATAGCCCGCGCTTCTTCCTTAAAACCTGCCTTACGAGCCACCCCATATACAGCCACATGATTATCACCACTGATAATCTTCACTTCAACACCTTGAGATTCGAAATAGTCAAAGGTTTCCTTGGTATTGTCCTTAATCTCATCTGACAAAACGACGTGCCCTAGTAGTTCCATATTGGCTGGACTCGTGATGTGGTCCTTACTATGGGCAAGTGTCAAGATTCGAAAACCTTGCTGTTTCAGATGCTCATAGTAGGCATCCATCAGCTGGGTAAAGCCGAGAAACTCATATGCCCCGAAAAAGTAAGTTCCTCCATCTTTAACTTGGACAAAGGAATACTTGTTTTTGCTTGAAAAGGCACCGACTTCTTGAACTTCCCACTTTTTCTCACAGGTTAAGTAAGTCTTCAGAGCTCGGGAAGTTGCATTTTCATCCTCGAAATAAGCCAGATAAGAAGACAGTTTCTCTGCTACATTAGCATCCATTTCTTGGACCTTCATATTACCAGTAGTGATGGTTCCAGTCTTATCAAAACAAAGAACATCTACACGCGCCAAGGTCTCTACACAGTATAGCTCCTGCACCAGAACCTTCTTTCTAGCCAGCTTCATGGCAGCTACTGCTAGGGACACACTAACTAGGAGAATCAAGCCCTCTGGAATCATGCCGACCAAGGCACCAGAACTTCCCAAGACGATCTCAACATAAGACCGCCCTAGACTAAAACCTCTGATATAGAGCAGAATGGCAACTGGCACTAGCAAGATAGAGACGATTTTTAAAATCTTATCCATGTAATCGCGCAGTTGAGAAGGGTATTTTTTGAATTCCTTGCTGGATTTTGCAAGTTTGTTGATATAACTATCGGGACCCACAGCTTTAGCAAGGACCAGACACGTGCCACTGACGACATTGCTTCCGCTCATCAGCTTGTCACCAACTGTTTTAAAGACTGAATCACTCTCACCAGTCAGCAAGGACTCATCAACTTCAATATTCCCTTCAAGGACTTCTGCATCGACAGGCACCTGATCACCCAGATTGAGATGCAGATACTCCCCTAGAACGATGTCCTCTGGATCAATCTCAATCGTTTGACCATCTCGGTTGACTTTGTACTTACTTTTACCAAGCAAACTCAGTTTTTCCAAGGCATTTTTTGAACGCACTTCTTGGAAAATTCCAATGGCTGTATTAATAGCAATCACACCTAAAAAGAGCATATTTTCAAATCGCAAGGTTGTGGCTACCAGAACTGCCAGAGCCAAGTTCATAGCATTAAAGAAGATAAAGATATTTGAAACGACAATTTCCTTGGTTGTTTTATAAGGTTTAATGTCGCTGATATTTCGTTGACGATCCTTGATGTCTTGACTGCTTAAATACTTCATTTCTACTCCGATATCCTTTTGTACTACTATAGTAACACATATCTTTTTCTCTGTCACTTAAAGACTCAAAATAAGGAGAACTCACTTAGCAAGCAGCATCTATCGCCACTTCAAGAAGAACTTAAAAAGAGGCTAGGATTTCCCTAACCTTTTTTCTTTATGCTTTATTCTGCCAAGGCTCCCATTGGATCCCATGGTGCGAGTACGATTGGTTCTGCTTCATAGGCAGCTTGTTCTTCTGCTGTCAGCAATTCCTTACGGACAACGATTTGATAGGTGTATTCATCCATCCAAGCATCTGAGGCAACGAAGTAACCATCTGTACCGACCTTGTCTCCCCATGAGTTTTCAACCTTCCACTTGGTTGACTTGCCATTTTCATCCAAATCCACACCTGTCAAGACCATGGCGTGGGTCATCAAACTTTCGCTGTAGTCCAAACGTCCAGCTTTGTCTTGAGTGAATTGAATATCCATGCTTGATTCAAAGTCATAAACATCTGTCGCAAGGATTCCAGCTTTACGATTGCTGAGCTGGCCGACATCTGAACCAAACCAAACAGTTTCTCCTGTCTGCATTTGGGCAATCGCCAATTCTTTCAAACGCTCCATAGGCACGTTGATGTAGCGAACTGCACGGCTACCAACCACATTTCCCAACATCTCAACTGTGTAAGATTTGCCGTAAGGCTTGTCAGCAGTTGGAGCATTGATAACAGAAACATAATCTTCCAGAGGAAGGTCAACATATTTCTTGTAAAATTCTTGTGGTGTGATCCCCTTTTCGCTTTGGTAGTTGTTATCCTTATCGCGATAAGCAAAGTCAAATTTACGCGGTGGAAGTCCTAGTGACATAGCAAGGAAGTTAAAGATTTCTTGCAAGTGGTCTTCTTTCTTAGCTTGAACAGTCACTTGGTCTGCACCAGAAGCGAGCAAGTCACGCAAGATTTGGGCATCTTGGCGAAGCAATTTGTTAAGGATGGCATTGAGCTCACGGCTGCTGCTAGATGAAACAGACTCAGGATAAACTGACTTAGGAACGACACCGTATTTCTCAAAGAGGGACACTACCATATCCCACTGACCACCGTCTTGTTGAGGGGTTTGGAGTAGGAAGCTAACCTTGCGGCTCGTCAATTCTTGGTCTGCAGTCGCAATCACTTGCTCCAAGAACCAGTTGGATTTCTCGTACTTGTCCCAGAAGAAAGTGTGGGCTTGTGATAACTCAAAGTTTTCCAGTTTGTATTGAGAGATGAGTTTGTGGCGGAAGGTGTTGAGAGCTGCAAACATCCAGCAACGACCAGAGGCTTTCTGGTTAGTAACCTTGTCCTTGGTCAAATCCAATGAGAAAACAGGTGTATTGTCTACATGGCTTTGGCGACGTTCCAGGGCTGCAAAAATTCCGTTATGGCTGGCAGCATTTTCAATCGCTTGGTATTTGACATTTGCTTCATAGTTAGCAAATAATTTATCTGTAAATGATTCTTGAATCGCGTTCATAGATTCCTCCTTTTATTCTACTGTCTATTATAACTCTTTTCACAAATGAAGCAACCGAAAAACTTAAAAAGGCAAGGACATTCTCCTCACCTTTTCTAACATAATCCAAACTAAGCAATACTAGCAAGGAGCTCCTCTAACTCCTCCTTGGTCAGGCGACGCCATTCTCCTTGTTCTAAGTTCTCATCCAAGGCTAAAGTTCCCATCGTCAAACGTTGTAGGTCCACCACCTCCTTGCCACAGTAGGCCACCATTCGTTTGACCTGGTGGAACTTCCCTTCTGCAATGGTTACACGAACCAAACTTTGATTTTTTTCTGGATCTACCGATACAATCTCCAGCTTAGCTGACTGGCAGGTAAAGTCCTTGAGCGGAATACCCTTGGCAAATGCATCCACATCTTCTTGGGTCATAATACCTTTGACTTGAGCCAAATAGGTCTTATCCACATGACGTTTTGGTGAAAGAAGAGCATGGGCAAGCTGGCCGTCATTGGTCAAAAGCAGGAGGCCATGTGTGTCAATATCCAAGCGCCCTACTGGGAAAACTTCCTTGGTCCGAGCCAAATCATCCAGCAAGTCTAGAACCGTTCTATGCTTGGAATCTTCAGTCGCTGAAATGACTCCTTGGGGCTTGTTCATCATGTAGTAGACAAACTCTTCATACTCCAGCACTTGGTCATCAAAGCGAATCTCATCTCTTTCTTCATCAATCTGCAGTTTAGCTGACTTTTCTTTTTTACCATTTACTGTCACGCGTCCAGCCTTGAGCAAGTTTTTGACTTCTGTCCGACTCCCCACAGCACAGGCAACTAAAAATTTATCTAATCTCATAGAACTATTATATCATACTCAAAAGGAGGCTGGTACAATGACCAACCTCCTTTTCTTGGCTCTATAATATCTGTAGTGGGTAAAAACCACTATGGAAATTATGGAGCTTT
>NZ_JAUMZR010000033.1:0-21417 GCF_030528045.1 Streptococcus sp. | reverse complement strand
GCTTTTCATTATAAGTCTTATGGGACTTTTTGTGTATTCAAAAAGCTCCGTAATTTCCATAGTGGTTTTTACCCACTACAGATATTATAGAGCCAATAAAGCAGTGACTTGAGTCACTGCTTTTTGTAAATCTAGAGGGTAGATACAGTTATCCCTAGCTATTAGGGTTAACAAAAAAGCCCGATTTTTTGGGCTTTTCATTTGGTTAATTCCTGTTCATTCAGGTATTGAAAGGCGGTAGACGGATTTGAACCGACGATCAAGCTTTTGCAGAGCCGTGCCTTACCACTTGGCTATACCGCCTCAACGTTTATTATTATACCTTGAAAATCATTTCCCGTCAATAGTTTCTTATTCTAAAATCCAATTTAAGAAAACAGATGATGATCGAAGAAGTGAGAAAAAGCTTGTAAAAATCCCATTCTAAAGAGGGTCAGACTAGAAAGTATTTCTTGCAGAAACAAATAAAGAATGCAAAAATTTTGACAAATAGAAGTTTTTTGAGGAAATGCGCCTAAATATTCTGAAAATTCGTTTACTTTTTAAAAAATATATGTTATAATTTCCAATAAGCCTAAATTTTTCAAGAGGAGTTAAAAACATGAAAAAAAGTAGAGTATTTGTTGCAGCAGGAGTTGCTTTATTAGCAGCAGGAGTACTAGCTGCTTGCGGTTCTTCAAAATCATCTGATTCAACAGCGCCAAAAAATTATGGCTATGTTTATTCAGCTGATCCAGAAACTTTGGATTACCTCATTTCAGGGAAACAAAGTACTAAGGTTGCCACTTCAAATGGTATTGATGGTCTCTTTACAAATGACAAATATGGGAATTTGACTCCCGCAGTTGCAGAAGACTGGTCAGTCTCAAAAGATGGATTGACCTATACCTACAAAATCCGCAAAGGTGTTAAATGGATGACATCTGATGGGGAAGAGTACGCTGAAGTAACAGCCAAAGACTTTGTAAATGGTTTGAAACACGCAGCTGACAATAAATCAGCAGCTAAGTATCTAGCAGAAGATTCAGTTAAAGGTCTAGCTGACTATATAGCTGGAAACAATAAAGATTTTGCTTCAGTCGGTGTAAAAGCAGTTGATGATTACACCCTTGAATACACTTTGAACAAACCAGAACCATACTGGAACTCTAAGCTGGCCTACTCGATCTTCTGGCCATTGAACGAAGAATTTGAAAAATCAAAAGGATCTGATTTTGGTAAAGCGACTGACCCTACATCATTGCTTTACAATGGACCATTCTTGCTGAGAGGTTTGACTGCTAAGTCATCTATCGAATTTGTGAAGAATGAAAACTATTGGGACAAAGATAATGTTCATCTTGATAAAGTAACCCTTGCTTTCTATGATGGGTCGGACCAAGAATCAATTGAACGTAACTTTACAAGTGGAGCTTATAGCTATGCTCGTCTTTACCCAACAAGTTCGAACTACTCTAAGGTAGAAGAAACATACAAAGACAATATTTACTACACTCCATCAGGTCCAGGGATTGCTGGTTTGGGTGTGAACATTGACCGTCAAGGTTACAAATACACTTCTAAGACAACTAATGAAGAGAAGACTTCTACTAAGAAAGCTCTTCTGAACAAGGACTTCCGTCAAGCTTTGAACTTCGCCTTTGACCGTACTTCTTACTCAGCACAAATTAATGGTAAAGAAGGTGCTCCTCTTGCAGTTCGTAACCTCTTTGTGAAACCAGGTTTTGTCTCTGCAGGTGAAAAAACTTTCGGTGACTTGGTAACTGAAAAGATGGTAGCTTACGGTGATGAGTGGAAGAATGTAAACTTTGCGGATGGTCAAGATGGAATTTTCAACGCCGATAAAGCCAAGGCAGAATTTGCGAAAGCTAAAACTGCATTGGAAGCAGAAGGTGTGAAATTCCCTATCCACTTGGATATCCCAGTAGACCAAACATCTAAAAACTATATTGCACGTATTCAATCCTTCAAACAATCCGTTGAAACAGTACTTGGTGAAGATAATGTAGTTATCGATATCCAACAAATTTCTAAAGATGAGTTGAACAACATCACTTACTACGCAGCAAGCGCTGCGTCAGAAGATTGGGATCTCTCAGGAGCAGTTGCATGGAGTCCAGACTACGAAGACCCATCAACTTATCTTGATATCTTGAAAACAACGAGTGCTGAACAAACAAAAACATGCATGGGTTACGAAGGTGCAGATAATGCTGCAGCAGCTCAAGTTGGTTTGAAAGAATACGATAAGTTAGTTGATGAAGCTGCTAAGGAAACTAACGACTTGAATGTTCGTTATGAAAAATATGCGGCTGCCCAAGCTTGGTTGACAGATAGCTCACTCTTCTTGCCAGCTATGTCATCAAGTGGTGCTGCACCAATCATTTCTCGTGTTGTGCCATTCTCTGTGTCTTACAGTCAATCTGGAGATAAGGGTTCAGACGTATACTTCAAGTATATTCAGTTACAAGACAAGATTGTAACAAAAGCTGACTATGAACAAGCTCGTGAAAAATGGCTCAAAGAGAAAAAAGAATCAAACGAAAAAGTTCAAAAAGAATTGCCTAATCACGTTAAATAAATAACTCTCAAGAGAACTTTCTCTCCATGAGGAGAAGGTTCTTTTGGGATTTTAAAAGGAAACGATATGAAGAAATATATTTTTATGCGTGTATTGCGTTCATTGTTGTCTATTTTCTTGGTGACAACTTTGACTTACACAATTATTTATACGATGGTTCCTCGAAAACTGATTTTCAAGCAGGATACCAACTATAACAAGATTGCAACGACGCCGGATAAGCGGGATAATTATGAAAATACCGTTTATGAACGGATGGGCTATATCGAGTACTACGATACCAAAGAGTTGCAAGAAAGAGCGAGCACAATGGACTCATCTGTAACAGTGGATGCCAATGATACCAATAAGGCAATCTATGAAAAATACATCAACCAACTAGGAAATGGTTGGACACTCGGTGTGTTCTCAGAAAGTGGTCAATTCTATGCTACGCGTGAAATTCCGATTTTTGAACGTGTTTTCAAATTCTATTCGAACTTGATTGACATTGATCATCCAAACAAGATTCAAGACCCTGAAAATCCAAACTTGCAGCGTTATCTTCGTTTTGAAAATGACCCTGCTATCGGTTGGTCATTGGTTGGTTCAGGTACAAAACACAAATACCTTTTGTATTTCAACAATCAATTCCCATTTGTACACCAAAATTTTGTGAACATTAACTTGGGAGATTCTTACCCAACTTATGCAAGCACACCAGTGCTTCAAGTTATCACACAAGGTCAGGGACAAACTAAGGCATCAGAAGTTCAATTCCCTACAGGTAAAAAGACTTCATCAGTAGATATCTACTCTCGTACCTACAAATCTCCAAGTCAAGCAGATGCGCGTGAAGTAGCCAACTATGGTAAAGACGATCCATATACAGCTACAGAAAGCAATTATCAATACCCATCAATGATTGCAAGTTCAGCGGTTGCTGGTTTGATTGGTTTGATTATTTCGTATGCGATTGCGATTCCACTTGGATCTGCTATGGCTCGCCACAAGAATACTTGGATTGATAGCTTCTCGACAGGTGCTCTAACCTTCTTGCTTGCTCTTCCAACGATTGCCTTGGTTTACATCGTGCGTTTGATTGGCTCATCTATTGGTTTGCCTGATTCATTCCCTATCTTGGGTGCTGGAGATTGGCGTTCTTATGTCTTACCAGCAGTTATTCTAGGTTTATTGGGTGCGCCAAGTACAGCTATCTGGATTCGTCGTTACATGATCGACTTGCAATCCCAGGACTTCGTACGTTTTGCTCGTGCCAAAGGTTTGTCTGAAAAAGAAATTTCAAATAAACACATCTTTAAAAATGCCATGGTTCCTTTGGTTTCAGGTATTCCTGGTGCCGTAATCGGAGTTATTGGTGGTGCAACATTGACAGAAACGGTCTTTGCTTTCCCAGGTATGGGTAAAATGTTGATTGACTCTGTTAAGGCATCAAACAACTCAATGGTAGTTGGTCTTGTCTTTATCTTTACATGTATTTCTATCTTCTCACTCTTTGTAGGAGATATCTGGATGACCATGCTTGACCCACGTATTAAATTGACAGAGAAAGGAGGCAAATAATGTCAACAATCGATAAAGAAAAATTTCAGTTCGTAAAACGTGACGATTTTGCCTCTGAAACAATTGATGCTCCTGCCTATTCATACTGGGGTTCTGTATTTAGACAATTTCTAAAGAAAAAATCAACCGTCTTTATGTTGGGGATTTTGGTTGCCATTATCTTGATGAGCTTTATTTACCCAATGTTCTCAAACTTTGACTTCAACGATGTAAGTAAGGTCAATGACTTTTCTGCTCGTTTTATCAAACCCAATGCTGAACATTGGTTTGGTACAGATAGCAATGGTAAATCCTTGTTTGACGGGGTTTGGTTTGGTGCGCGTAACTCTATCCTTATTTCTGTAATTGCCACTTTTATCAACCTTGTAATTGGGGTTATTGTTGGTGGAATCTGGGGAATTTCAAAATCTGTTGACCGCGTCATGATGGAAGTTTATAACATTATTTCAAACATTCCATCTCTCTTGATTGTCATTGTCTTGACTTACTCAATCGGTGCTGGTTTCTGGAATCTGATTTTTGCCATGAGTGTGACAACTTGGATTGGAATTGCTTATATGATTCGTATCCAAATCATGCGTTACCGTGATTTGGAATACAACCTTGCTTCTCAAACACTTGGAACACCAACCTTTAAAATCATTGTTAAAAACATCATGCCACAATTGGTATCTGTTATTGTTTCTACAATGACCTTGATGTTGCCAAGCTTCATCTCTTATGAAGCCTTCCTTTCCTTCTTTGGATTGGGATTGCCTGTAACAGTGCCAAGTTTGGGACGTTTGATCTCAGATTACTCACAAAACGTTACGACCAACGCTTACTTATTCTGGATTCCGTTGACAACCTTGATCTTGGTATCCCTATCTCTTTTCGTTGTTGGTCAAAACCTAGCGGATGCTAGTGATCCACGTACACATAGATAGGAGTAGACATGACAAAAGAAAGTAATGTAATTTTGACTGCTCGTGATATTGTCGTGGAATTTGACGTTCGTGACAAAGTTCTGACGGCTATCCGAGGAGTTTCTCTAGACTTGATTGAAGGAGAAGTTCTTGCCTTGGTAGGTGAGTCCGGTTCTGGTAAATCTGTTTTAACAAAAACCTTTACAGGGATGTTAGAAGACAATGGACGTATTGCCCAAGGAAGCATCGACTATCGTGGACAAGACTTGACTGCTCTTACTTCTAACAAAGAATGGGAGAAGATTCGTGGTGCTAAAATTGCGACTATCTTCCAAGACCCTATGACAAGTTTGGACCCAATCAATACAATCGGTAGCCAAATCACTGAAGTGATCGTTAAACACCAAGGGAAAACAGCTAAGGAAGCCAAAGAGATGGCAATCGACTATATGAACAAGGTCGGAATTCCAGACGCTGAAAAACGTTTTGACGAGTATCCTTTCCAATATTCTGGAGGGATGCGTCAACGTATCGTTATTGCGATTGCCCTTGCCTGTCGTCCAGATATTTTGATCTGTGACGAGCCAACAACGGCCCTTGACGTTACCATTCAAGCGCAAATTATTGATTTGCTTAAAACCTTGCAAAATGAGTACCACTTTACCATCATCTTTATCACCCATGACCTTGGTGTGGTAGCAAGTATTGCCGATAAGGTAGCGGTTATGTATGCTGGTGAAATTGTAGAATACGGAACTGTCGAGGAAGTCTTCTACGATCCACGTCATCCATACACTTGGAGTCTCTTGTCTAGCTTGCCACAGCTTGCTGATGATAAAGGGGAATTGTACTCTATCCCAGGAACACCACCTTCTCTTTATACTGAGTTGAAAGGTGACGCCTTTGCCCTTCGTTCAGATTATGCGATGCAAATTGATTTTGAAGAGAAAGCACCTAAGTTTTCAGTCACTGATACCCACTGGGCTAAGACTTGGTTGCTTCATGAGAATGCTCCTAAAGTTGAAAAACCTGGAGTCATTGCAGATTTGCATGACAAAATTCGTGATAAAATGGGCTTTGCTCATCTAGAAGACTAGGAGGAAGGAAATGTCTGAAAAATTAGTAGAAATTAAAGATTTAGAAATTTCCTTCGGTGAAGGAAGTAAGAAGTTTGTCGCGGTTAAAAACGCCAACTTCTTTATCAACAAGGGAGAAACCTTCTCTCTTGTTGGTGAGTCTGGTAGTGGGAAAACAACGATTGGTCGTGCCATTATTGGTCTAAATAATACTAGTAAAGGTGAAATCATCTTTGATGGTCATAAAATTAATGGGAAAAAATCTCATAAGGAATCATCAGATTTGATCCGTCGCATCCAGATGATTTTCCAGGACCCTGCAGCTAGCTTGAATGAGCGTGCGACAGTTGACTATATCATCTCTGAAGGTCTTTACAACTATCACTTGTTCAAAGATGAAGAAGATCGTAAAGAAAAAGTTCAAAAGATGATCCATGAAGTTGGACTTTTGAAAGAACACTTGACCCGTTATCCACACGAGTTTTCTGGTGGTCAGCGCCAGCGTATCGGGATTGCCCGTGCCCTTGTGATGGAACCTGATTTCGTTATTGCGGATGAGCCAATTTCAGCCTTGGACGTCTCAGTGCGTGCGCAAGTCTTGAACTTGCTCAAGAAGTTCCAAAAAGAGTTGGGCTTGACCTATCTCTTTATCGCGCATGACTTGTCAGTTGTTCGCTTTATCTCAGATCGTATCGCGGTTATCTATAAGGGAGTTATCGTCGAAGTGGCGGAGACAGAGGAGTTGTTTAACAATCCTGTCCACCCATACACTCAAGCACTTCTATCTGCTGTACCGATTCCAGATCCAATCTTGGAACGCAAGAAGGTCTTGAAAGTTTACGATCCTGACCAACATGACTATGAGACAGACAAGCCATCTATGGTGGAAATCCGTCCAGGTCACTACGTTTGGGCTAATCAAGCGGAAGTTGCTCGATACAAAGAAGATCTTAAAAAATAAACAGACTAAGAGAGGACCGAAAGGTCTTCTCATTTTTAATAGAAAAATTCCCCTTCTACTAGCTTGTAAAAGGGAGATTGTATTATCATTAGCGTTTAGACCAGGTACGTTTCATAAAGAGCAGCAAAATGGGGTAAATCTCTAAGCGACCTGCAATCATTGCAAAGGAGAGGAGGATTTTAGAGATGGGACTAAAGATGGCAAAACTCGAGGTTGTACCTAGAATAGGTCCGATATTGTTAAAACAGCTGAAGACCGCACTGGTCACGACTAGAAAATCATTGCTATCAAGACTGACGATAAAGATGAGAGAGAGAATGATCATCATATAGATAGCAAAATATTTAAGAATCTTGTGCTGGGTATCCTTATCAATCACAGTTTTATTGATGTGTAGAGTCAAAACACGGTGAGGAGATAAGGTGGACAAAATCTGATTTTTTGCGATTTTAGAGAGGATAAGTCCTCTGATCACCTTAAGACCACCTGCGGTTGAGCCAGCTGATCCACCGATTCCCATGAGGAAGAGGAGGATAAATTGGGAGAAGAGGGGCCAGTTGGTAATATCTCCGTAACCAAAACCTGTTGTCGTGATGATATTGGAAACCTGGAAGAAGGCCATTTCAACACTCTTAGAGACACCTTGATAGAGGTGGAGTGTATTAAGCGTAATCAAGCCGGTAGAAACTAGGACAATGATGATATATGCTCGTAGTTCTTCATCTCCAAAGAAAGCCTTAACCCGACGGAGCATGAGGTAGTAGTAGAGATTGAAGTTAACGCCAAAAACCAACACTCCGATACTAACCAGATAGGTGATGAGTGAGCTACCGTAGTGGGCAATTCCGTCGTTATAGACGGTAAAGCCCCCAGTTCCTGCCGTTCCCATAGCGATGACAAAACTATCATAGAGAGGCATGCCTGCTAGGTAGTAGATAACCACAAAAAGGGAGAAGAGAGCCAGATAAAGCAGATAGAGAATCTGGGCAGTGTTTTTTAGTTTGGATACGACCTTGCCAAAGACAGGACCAGGGACCTCAGCCTTCATCACCTCCAAGTGACTATTCTTGGCATTGTCCATAATGGCAAGTGCAAAGACGAGTACCCCCATCCCTCCAATCAAGTGGGTGAAACTTCTCCAGAAGAGGAGGGAACGAGTGAGAACGGAAACATCGTTCAGGATAGTTGCTCCTGTAGTCGTAAATCCAGAACTGATTTCAAAGAAGGCATCGATGACGCTGGGGATTTGTCCTGAAAAGACAAAGGGGAGGCCACCAAAGAAAGACCATAGAATCCAACAGAGGGCAACAATTAAGACCCCTTCCTTGGCATAAATCCGTTGATTTTTCGGTTTCCGTAAAACGCCTAGACCACCGAGAAGGACTAAAATTCCAATCGTAGAAAAAAGAGCGATAAATACTTGACTGGATTCTTGGTAATAGATCGCTACACTAACAGGGACTAGGAGAAGAACAGCCTCAATCAAGAGAAGTTTTGAGAGGAGGTAACGAATCATACTTTTATTCATTTTTTACCTCTCAATCAAATCATAAATTTTGGTGATATTTGGCAATAAGGTCGTCACGAGTAACTTGTCTCCCACCTCAAGCATATCCTCTCCAGTAGGGAAGATTGTTTTTCCTTTTCGGATAATGGCTGCGATGAGTACCCCTTTTTTCAATTTCAACTGTGATAGAGGTTTGGCAGTCATTTTATTAGCTTCCTTGATTTGGAATTGGAGAGTTTCAATTTGACCATTTGCGAGATGGTGCATGGCTTGAAGGTCTGAGTATTGAGCGTTTACTCGACCACGGATAAAGTGCATAATGGTATCCACTGCGATGCTTTTTGGTGTGATGATACTCGAAAAATCAGGCGCGTGGATAATCTCTAGAAGGCTTGTTCGGTTGACCTTGGTGATATTTTTATGGACACCAACTCGGTCAAGAAACATTGAGGTGATGATATTTTCCTCATCAACCCCAGTCAAGGTTGCGACTGCATCATAGTGGGGAGCACTTTCTTCCAGCAAAATGTCTTTTGCAGTTCCATCTCCTTGGACAATATAGAGATTGGGGAACTTTTCGCTGAAGAAACGAGCTCTTTCAGGATTGATCTCGATGACCTTGGTATCAATGCGACTGTCTTTTAAAATGCCGAGTAGATAATAAGCAATCTTTCCAGCTCCGACGATAAGCAAGCTTTTCACTGCACGAGATTTAAAATAGTTATGGAAAAGCATCATATCTACACGATTTCCCGTAACAAAAATCCTATCCTTGTCTTGAATAATAACATCACCGCTTGGAATCATCAGTTGATGATCTCTCTCCATGGCACAGACAATGACATTCCCAAACTTTTTACGGAAGTCTGAGATTGGCATTTGACAAAGACCGCTAGAATCCTTGACAACAAATTCCATGAGACTGACCCGACCTCCAGCAAATCGTTCGACAGAGAGGGCATTAGGGAAATCAATGATATTTGAGATCGCACGCGCTGCTAGGAGTTCTGGATTAACAATAAGTGAAAATCCAAGAATATTTTTCTCTTTAAAATAGGCATTGGAGTATTCAGGATTTCGAACCCGAACGATGGTTTCTTTAGCGCCCATTTTTTTAGCAAGTACCGCTGAAATCATATTCACTTCATCGTGTTCGGTTAGAGCAATAAAGATATCGCACTCTTGAACACCGGCTTGCTCCAAGATGGCGAAGTCAGCACCATTTCCAAGGAGACCTATGATATCATAGCGACTGACAATGTGATTGAGGACAGCCTCATCTTGTTCGATGAGGACAACGTCATGGTTTTCTGCAACCAGTGAACGACAGAGGGCGAAACCAACTTTCCCTCCACCAACAAGGACAATTTTCATATAAAAAACCTACTTTTTCATGATGTAACTATCATACCCTTTTTTAGCAAAAAATGCAGTTACTAAGGCGATTTTTAAGGGAAGAAAGGCCTTTTTCACGTTTTGAAGATACATTTGCTTAATTTCTATAACGATGTCTCCGATTTGAAATGATTTGGCTCTTTTACTATACTTTTTCAGAAAGGGAATGACCAAACATGAAAATATCATCAAAAAAAGTAAAAAAATCAAGTCATTTCTATTGACAATGATTCTGAAAGTGTTATACTAAGAAAGTAGTTTCGCTGATTTACTTCAAACCTGTTGTGAGGTAAGTTAACGATGCCTTAACCACGCTGTTTGCTGAGCTTGACTCCGGGCAGTGTGGCTATTTTTTTGCAATGATAAAAGGAAACCAGCCATGACAAATCACATTGTATTATTCGAGCCTCAGATTCCACAAAATACAGGTAACATTGCGCGTACTTGCGCTGCGACCAATTCTCCCCTCCATATCATTAAACCAATGGGATTTCCGATTGATGATCGCAAGATGAAGCGGGCTGGTTTGGACTACTGGGATAAGTTAGAGATTTATTTTTATGACAGTTTGGAAGATTTCATGTCTCAGATGAAGGGTAAACTCTATCTGATTTCAAAATTTGCGGAAAAAGTCTATTCTGAAGCAGATTTATCGGCGGACGAGGACCCTTATTTTCTCTTTGGACGTGAAGACAAGGGCTTGCCTGAGGACTTTATGCGAGAACATCCTGAGAAAGCCCTCCGTATTCCTATGAATGATGAACATGTCCGCAGTCTCAATGTTTCCAATACCGTCTGCATGATTGTCTATGAAGCACTTCGTCAGCAGAATTTTGCAGGTCTTGAGCTTGTTCACACCTATGAAGCAGATAAATTGAAATAATCAAAATGCTTGCACTTGCAAGCGTTTTTTGTTATGATAAAGGGGTCTTCAGGGCTGGGTGAGATTCCCGACCGGCGGTGACTTTAACTAGCTATTTTGGCTTACTCTTCGTTGTCTTGTCTCGATATACTTAAGTATTATCTTCGACTGCGACGCCTAGATTAATCCAAAATATCTTAGTTAAAGAAGTCCGCGAGCGCAAGCTGATGTGGTGCGATTCCACAACCGACAGTATAGTCTGGATGGGAGAAGACGAAAGAATGGCTTTGTCTGTTCTGATGAGTTTATAGATGAATTGCAACCGCTTGCTCAAAAGAGTGAGAGGGAACTTTTGGGATATAAAAAGTGAGAATAGATAGAGGGATCCTTTCCAACTTCTTCTGATTTTATAGAAAATTGGAGGAACCTGTTATGACAAACACACGTCGACTTTCGACCATTGCGATTTTATCAGCCATTTCATTTGTGCTGATGTACTTTGACTTTCCGCTCTTGCCAGCGGCAACCTTCCTCAAGATCGAGTTTAGTATCTTGCCAGTCCTTGTGGGCTTGGTGGTGATGGATTTGCCTGCTGCTCTAGGCATTCTCTTGTTGCGATCACTCTTGAAGTTGCTTCTCAATATCCAGGGAGTGAATACTTACATTGGCTTGCCAATGAATATCGTAGCCTTGGGAGTTTTTGTTATCGCCTTTGGTTTGATTTGGAAAAAGGAACGCAGCACCCTTCGTTTCCTACTAGCATCTCTAGTGGGAACTGTCGGCTTGACTGCTGCTATGTTGGTTCTCAACTATGTCTATGCTGTTCCTTTGTACGCGAAGTTTGCCAACTTTGATATTGGAAAAATTTTGGGACTTTCCAACTACCTAATGACTATGGTATTACCTTTTAACTTGATTGAGGGTGTAATCTTTGCCGTTTCATTCTGGTTGTTATACGTCCTCTTGAAACCAACCTTAAAACATTATGAGAGATAAACAAACATTTTTAATGAAGGGCAGTTTTGCCCTTTTACTTTTCGTCCTTCTTGGCTATATGGTTAAGTTCTATCCTGAAACGCTGGTCGGTTTTGATCAACCGCTTCAGACTGCCCTTCGTGGGGACTTGCCAGATTATTTGACAGTTCTATTCCGTGCGCTTACGCATTTGATTGATATCCCAGTAATCATTACCTGGGTTGCCATCGCAGCTTTTATCTTTTATCGTAAGCAGTGGAAGATAGAAAGCTACTTCATGGCGGGTAATCTAGCCTTAGCCGGTCTCTTAATTGTGACCTTTAAAAACATCTACCAGCGCCCACGGCCAGCTATTTTACACTTGGTAGAGGAGAAGGGATTTTCTTTTCCAAGTGGCCATTCTCTGGCAGTGACGCTGATGGTAGGGACTTTGATTGTCATTCTCAGTCAACGGATTAAAGATCCAGTTTGGAGAAAAATTGTGCAAATCGTCCTTGGGGTCTACCTAGTCAGTGTGCTGCTATCTCGGGTCTATCTGGGCGTTCACTACCCATCAGATGTTCTTGCCAGTTTCTGTGTGGGCTTGGGAGTCTTGTTTATCGAATTTCCTTTCTATGACAAGCTTCGCTTCCAATGGCGATTTAAAGGCAAGCAGAAGTGAGATAGGTCTTGCAAGAATGGTAAAAATCTGATAAACTAAGTAGTAATTGAATAGAAATCCGCAAGACTAGTAACTAAAGGGAAGTATATCAGGGAGGAGAGCCGTGACTGCAAGCTCTCTATATGAAAGCTGGGTGAATTCACTTGCGCATGGATTTAGAAATGAAGGTCTGACTTGTCAGATGAAAACGGATGGTACCGCGTGTCAACGCTCCGAGTGGAGTTTTTGGCATGTGGTTTTCTTTTTATCTACGAGAGACTGATGGAGGAATTATGTCAACTATTGAAGAACAATTAAAAGCGCTTCGCGAAGAAACGCTGGCTAGCTTGAAGCAGATTACTGCTGAAAATGAAAAAGAGATGCAAGACTTGCGTGTCTCTGTCCTTGGTAAAAAAGGATCGCTTACGGAAATCCTCAAAGGGCTGAAGGATGTCTCTGCTGAGATGCGTCCAATCATCGGGAAACATGTTAATGAAGCGCGTGATGTTTTGACAGCGGCCTTTGAAGAAACAGCTAAGCTCTTGGAAGAAAAGAAAGTCGCAGCTCAACTAGCAAGTGAGAGCATTGATGTGACACTTCCAGGTCGCCCAGTTGCGACTGGTCACCGTCACGTTTTGACACAAACCAGTGAAGAAATCGAAGATATTTTCATTGGGATGGGTTACCAAGTCGTGGATGGTTTTGAAGTGGAGCAAGACTACTATAACTTCGAGCGTATGAACCTTCCAAAAGATCACCCAGCTCGCGATATGCAGGATACTTTCTACATCACAGAAGAAATCTTGCTCCGTACTCACACGTCACCTGTTCAAGCGCGTGCCATGGATGCTCATGATTTTTCAAAAGGTTCTTTGAAGATGATCTCACCAGGACGTGTGTTCCGTCGTGATACGGACGATGCAACCCATAGTCACCAATTCCACCAAATCGAAGGGTTGGTTGTTGGGAAAAACATCTCTATGGCAGACCTTCAAGGAACCCTTCAGTTGATTGTTCAAAAAATGTTTGGTGAAGAGCGTCAGATCCGTCTGCGTCCATCTTATTTCCCATTCACAGAGCCATCTGTTGAGGTGGATGTTTCCTGCTTCAAGTGTGGTGGAGAAGGCTGTAACGTATGTAAGAAAACAGGTTGGATTGAGATTATGGGGGCCGGTATGGTTCACCCACGTGTCCTTGAAATGAGTGGAATCGATGCGACTGTTTATTCTGGATTTGCCTTTGGTCTTGGACAAGAGCGCGTAGCCATGCTCCGTTACGGAATCAACGATATTCGTGGATTCTATCAAGGAGATGTCCGCTTCTCAGAACAGTTTAAATAATGATTAGAAAAGTAGAAAAGGCAGATATTCGGGCGTTGTCCAAAATTGCCAAACAAACCTTTCGTGAAACATTTGCTCATGATAATACGGAAGAGCAGTTACAGGAATACTTTGAAAAGACTTATAGTCTGAGAGTTTTGTCAACTGAGTTGGAAAATCCAGATTCCGAAACCTATTTCATTATGCATGAAGAGGAGATAGCTGGTTTTCTCAAAGTCAACTGGGGAAGTGCTCAGACTGAGAGAGAATTAGAGGATGCTTTTGAAATTCAACGCCTCTATGTGCTACAAAAATTCCAAGGATTTGGCTTAGGTAAACAACTGTTTGAATTCGCTCTTGAACTTGCTACCAAAAATAGTTTTTCCTGGGCTTGGTTAGGTGTTTGGGAGCATAATACAAAAGCTCAAGCGTTTTATAACCGATATGGTTTTGAGAAATTTAGCCAACATAGTTTTATGGTTGGTCAAAAAGTAGATACAGATTGGTTACTGAAAAAGAAATTAAGGTAAGAAGAGGATTCTTCTATTGAAATGATAGGAAAGGAAAAAACTAGAGTGGCAACTGTCATTCTGGAGAACTAAATTATGCTTGTATCTTATAAATGGTTAAAAGAATTGGTGGACATTGATGTGCCATCACAAGAGTTGGCTGAGAAAATGTCAACTACAGGGATCGAGGTCGAAGGTGTCGAATCACCGGCTGCTGGTCTCTCAAAAATTGTCGTCGGTGAGGTTTTGTCTTGCGAAGATGTGCCAGAAACACACTTGCATGTCTGTCAGGTTAACGTTGGCGAAGAAGAAGCCCGTCAGATCGTTTGTGGTGCCCCAAATGTGCGTGCTGGTATCAAGGTCATGGTAGCTCTTCCAGGAGCTCGTATCGCTGACAACTACAAAATCAAAAAAGGGAAAATCCGTGGCTTGGAGTCACTTGGAATGATCTGTTCGCTTGGTGAATTAGGTATTTCTGACTCGGTTGTACCGAAGGAATTCGCAGATGGAATCCAAATATTGCCTCAAGATGCAGTACCAGGTGAGGAAGTCTTCTCATACCTAGACTTGGATGACGAAATCATCGAACTTTCTATCACGCCAAACCGTGCAGACGCTCTGTCTATGCGTGGGGTGGCTCATGAAGTGGCAGCCATCTATGACAAGGCAGTCAACTTTAAAGAATTCAGTTTAACAGAAACAAATGAATCTGCAGCAGATGCACTTTCTGTAAGTATCGATACCGACAAGGCGCCTTACTATGCAGCCCGTATCTTGGACAATGTGACCACCGCACCAAGTCCACAATGGTTGCAAAACCTCCTTATGAACGAAGGCATCCGTCCGATTAACAATGTCGTAGACGTAACCAACTACATCCTGCTTTACTTTGGTCAACCGATGCATGCCTTTGACTTGGATACCTTTGAAGGGACTGATATCCGTGTGCGTGAAGCGCGTGCTGGTGAAAAATTAGTGACCTTGGACGGTGAAGAACGTGATTTGGAAACAAATGACTTAGTCATCACTGTGGCTGACAAGCCAGTCGCCCTTGCAGGTGTCATGGGCGGACAAGCAACAGAAATCTCTGAGAAATCTAGTCGCGTTGTCCTTGAAGCTGCTGTTTTCAATGGTAAATCTATCCGCAAGACTAGCGGACGCCTCAACCTTCGCTCTGAATCATCTTCTCGCTTTGAAAAAGGGATCACCGTGGCAACTGTCAATGAAGCCCTTGATGCGGCAGCTAGCATGATTGCTGATCTTGCAGGTGCGACAGTGCGTAAGGGCATCGTTTCAGCAGGAGAGCTTGATACTTCTGATGTGGAAGTTTCTTCAACCCTTGCAGACGTTAACCGCGTCCTTGGTACGGAGCTTTCCTATGCTGATGTGGAAGATGTCTTCCGTCGTCTTGGCTTTGGCCTTTCTGGCAATGCAGAAAGCTTTACAGTCAGCGTACCTCGTCGTCGTTGGGATATCACTATCGAAGCTGACCTCTTTGAAGAAATCGCCCGTATCTATGGTTATGATCGCTTGCCAACTAGTCTTCCAAAAGACGATGGTACAGCAGGTGAATTGACTGCGACACAAAAATTGCGCCGTCAAGTTCGTACCATTGCTGAAGGAGCTGGTTTGACAGAAATCATCACCTACGCTCTGACAACGCCTGAAAAAGCAGTTGAGTTTACAGCTCAACCAAGTAACCTTACAGAACTTATGTGGCCAATGACTGTGGACCGTTCCGTTCTCCGTCAAAATATGGTCTCAGGTATCCTTGATACAGTTGCCTACAACGTAGCTCGTAAGAACAAAAACTTGGCACTTTACGAGATTGGAAAAGTCTTTGAACAAACAGGCAATCCAAAAGAAGAATTGCCAAACGAAATCAACAGTTTTGCCTTTGCCTTAACCGGCTTGGTTGCTGAAAAAGATTTCCAAACGGCAGCAGTTCCAGTTGATTTCTTCTATGCTAAGGGAATCCTTGAAGCGCTCTTTACTCGCTTGGGACTTGAAGTGACTTATACAGCAACAGCTGAGATTGCTAGCCTTCACCCAGGCCGTACAGCTGTGATTTCACTCGGTGACCAAGTTCTTGGTTTCCTTGGCCAAGTACATCCAGTAACTGCCAAGGCTTACGATATCCCAGAAACGTATGTAGCGGAGCTCAACCTTTCAGCCATCGAAGCTGCCCTTCAACCAGCTGCTCCATTTGTGGAAATCACAAAATTCCCAGCAGTCAGCCGTGACGTGGCCCTACTTCTCAAGGCAGAAGTCACTCACCAAGAAGTTGTAGACGCTATCCGAGCTGCCGGCGTGAAACGATTGACAGATATCAAACTCTTTGACGTCTTCTCAGGCGAAAAACTGGGAGTTGGCATGAAGTCAATGGCCTATAGCTTAACCTTCCAAAATCCAGAAGATAGCTTGACAGACGAAGAAGTTGCACGCTATATGGAAAAAATCCAAGCATCACTCGAAGAAAAAGTGAATGCAGAAGTGCGTTAATAGTCTAAAATCCATCCTTCGGGGTGGATTTTTAGTTTCAAAAGGACAGTTCAGGATCAAAAATGGACAATTGAGGAGTAGAAGCATCTGTATGCACTTTAATGGGCTATAATTGTTCTATCACTTGGGTACTCAAAATCCTTAGAGAGTTTAGTTTTTAAGGAAGGATGAACAAGATAAAAATGTACATAAATCCTTGTAAAGGCTATCAAAAAGGAGTATAATAAGTGCAACATATTTCGGAGGTGGAAAATGCTAGAAGTAAGAAATCTAGAGAAAAGTTTCGGTCCCAAGCAAGTCTTGTTTGGTGTCGATTTTCAGGCAAGTTCGGGAAGGATTCTGGGCTTGGTCGGGAAGAATGGTGCTGGGAAAACAACGATTTTCCACAGTATGTTGAAATTTTTAGAGTATCAAGGAGAGATCAGTCTGGATGGGCAGGAGATTCGTCAGGAAACCTATGCACGGATTGGTTATCTGCCTGAGGAACGTAGTCTCATGCCCAAGTTGACAGTCCTTGAGCAAGTTCGTTACTTGGCGACTCTAAAGGGCATGGATGCTAAAGAAGTCAAGGAAAAACTCCCTCAATGGATGGAAAAATTGGAAGTGAAGGGCAAATTGACCGACAAAATCAAGAGTCTGTCAAAAGGGAATCAACAGAAAATTCAGCTGATTATCACCCTAATCCATGAGCCAGACTTGATTATTTTGGATGAGCCTTTTAGTGGTTTGGATCCAGTCAATACCGAGTTGCTCAAGCAGGTCATCTTGAAAGAGAAAGAGCGCGGTGCAATCATTATCTTTTCTGACCATGTCATGACCAACGTTGAGGAACTTTGCGATGATATTCTGATGATTCGTGATGGGCGTGTGGTCTTGCATGGACCAGTTCAGGATGTTCGCAATCAATACGGGAAAACACGTCTCTTTGTTTCAAGTGAACGAAGCAAGGAAGAACTGGAAAAACTTCCTCATGTCAAACAGGTGAGCTTGACCAAGCAAGGAAGTTGGAAATTGATCCTCGATGACGAGAGCGCTGGAAGGGAACTCTTCCCAATCCTCACTCAAGGTCAATATATTTCGACCTTTGACCAACAAGCTCCAACAATCGATGAAATCTTTAAACTAGAATCAGGGGTGGAAGTATGAGAAATATGTGGGTTGTAATGAAGGAAACCTATCTTCGACATGTCAAGTCGTGGAGTTTCTTCTTTATGGTGATTTCGCCGTTCCTCTTTTTAGCCTTATCTGTAGGAATCGGCTATCTCCAAGGGTCTTCTATGGCCAAGAATAGCAAGATAGCAGTAGTGACAACGGTGCCATCTGTGGAAGAAGGGCTCAAGGGTACCAATGGTATCAACTTTGATTATAAGGATGAAGCCAGTGCCCAGGCTGCTATCAAGGATGAGAAAATCAAGGGTTACCTAACCATTGACCAAGAGGACAGTGCCCTCAAGGCCGTCTATCATGGTGAAACTTCTCTTGAAACAGGTATCAAACTAGCAGTAACCAATAAGTTAAACGAACTGCAATACCAACTCAATCGTTCGGCAGCTAATTTGTCTCAAGAACAGGAAAAACGCCTGAGTCAAACCGTTGACTTTACTGAGAAAATTGATGAATCTAAGGAAAACAAAAAAATTGTTCAAACCATTGCGGCCGCAGGGCTTGGCTTCTTCCTTTATATGATTTTGATTACCTATGCTAATGTCACTGCTCAGGAAGTAGCTAGCGAGAAAGGAACCAAAATCATGGAGGTGGTCTTCTCAAGTATCCGAGCAAGTCATTATTTTTACGCTCGCATGCTGGCTCTGCTTCTTGTGATTTTGACTCATATTGGCATTTACGTCGTGGGTGGACTTGCTGCCATTCTGCTCTTTAAAGATATCCCTATCTTGGCACAATCTGGAATTTTAAATCATCTAGGAGAGGCCTTCTCGCTCGATACCTTATTGTTTGTCTTGGTTAGCCTCTTTATGTACGTTGTTTTAGCAGCTTTCCTAGGATCTATGGTTTCTCGCCCTGAGGATTCAGGAAAGGCCTTGTCGCCATTGATGATCTTGATTATAGCAGGATTTGTCGGTGTGACCTCTCTAGGTGCTGCTGGGGACAATTTAGTTCTGAAAATTGGGTCTTACATTCCATTTATTTCGACCTTCTTTATGCCATTTAGAGCTATAAATGGGTATGCAAGTGGTCTAGAAGCTTGGATTTCGCTTGCCATAACGGTTGTTTTTGCAGTCACTGCAACAGCCTTTATCGGACGCATGTATGCTAGTCTAGTCCTTCAAACAGATGATTTGGGAATCTGGAAAACCTTTAAACGTGCCTTAGCTTATAAATAGGTTTGCGGATTAAAAGAAAATATAAAATAACAAAAGGATAAGATTCAAGTGAAATCTTATCCTTTTTGAGTGTTTTTATCCTAATACTTTCTTTAGAAACAATAACTAAAAATACATAGTACTAGGTGAAAAATGATTTATTCGTTTAGCTTAATATTTCCACTTTTTGCAGTAATAGTGAGAGTGGCAGTAGGATTTTCAATTTTGTGAACGAGAGTATTACCAGTATACTTGCTGTCTTTAGTGTATTCTACATTGATACCGTTAGGGATATCAATATCACCAAGAGTTGTTTTTAGATCGAAGGATAGTTTATTCAAACTATTGGGAACCAGTTGCAGGTTGATATCTCCTAGCTGATTAGTGATGGAGATGTTTCCAACGAAGTCTAATTGCTTGGAACTTATTGAGCCACTAGATATTTTTAAACTAGTGTCGGAAATTTTACTTGAATTTAGATTGATATCGCCCAGAGCAGCAGTGATTTCACCAGTTTCAAAATGACTATTATTTAGTCCGATATTACCCGAAGAATCTTTGAGTTCTCCAGAGCTAATTTGACTATTGTTTAGAGTAATATCTCCAAGAGCGTTACGGATTTTGTTAGAAAAGAATTGACTATTGTTGATTGTTAGATTTCCCTTGGATAAAGTAATTTCAGTGTTATTTGCTGATAAATTAGATAGTGTAATATCTCCAAGCGAGGAGCTACTATTAAACGTCTCAAGTTTGGTTCCCTTTGGTAGAGTGAGGTAAACAACGTTTTTTTCCTGATACTCGTTACTAAATAAACTGAGGAGAGATTGGATTCCAGAGCTTATATGAAAGCCCCCTGAATTTTCTTCTCTGAGATTTAATTTTCCATTTTCAGAGTTTACCGTGAGTTTTCCAAACGTATCATTGTTAATCTGATAGTTGTGGTCGTGTTGGTAATAGCTTAAATGGACATTATCATCAGAGGATTCATCGACAACAAGGTTTCTCATTGCTAGATTTACAGTTAAAGAAGAAATTTCAGAGAAACTTTCTTCGGTTTTTGTTGCCTTTAATTTATTTTTAGTAGAGTTGATTAAATCATTGAATCCACCTGTTGCAGATCCGATGGCCGTCAAAGCAACGCCTAAGATACAAGCTAAGATAGCTATAGATAAAAATTTTTTCTTCGAGTTCATATTAGCCATAATGTGCTCCTTTCTTTGCAAATACTTGTGCTAGCTTGACAAAGCCAGCTTTACCAAACTGAACAATCGGAGAGATATTTGAGAAGAAGAACCCAGAGAGTCCTAAGGCAATAATACTGAATCCAAGAATAAATAGGAATGCTGGGATGGAGGTAGATAGTCCTAGTGTGAGAGCTTCCCAGATTAAGCTTGCACCGAATATAAAGAGAGCTAAACTAACAATAGCCATTAGGAAAGCCAGAGTAAAAATGAATAAAAAGAAAACAAAAGTTAAGACTATAGCTACTATAAAAAGGGGGATAGCTAAGGGAGCTGCCAAAATTGACAGAATAGAAATTTGAACGATATTCTTTGTACTATTTGCTGAATTATTCTTTTGATCATCTTCTTCTATCTTTTTGTCCAAAAGGTGTATCATAATTTCATGAGCTGCCTCCTTTGGATTACCTAAATCAGCAATAGCGGCTATTTCACCTTCAGGTCCCACTTCGTCAAAATACTCAGTGAAATGTTCTATAGTTTCTTCGTAGTCCTTACGTGGTAGTTTTTTAGATACTTTTCTAGCTCAGCTAGATATTCAGTTTTTGTCATGTCGAATGCTCCCTTCTACGATGCCGTTGATTGTTGTAGTATAAAGTTTCCACTCTTCTTTCAGAGTAAGTAGGTATTCATATCCGTAAGAAGTAAGTGTATAGTATTTTCGTTTACGCCCCTGTTTTTCCTTCGAATAAGTTGCGAGATAATCATTTTGTTCCAGCTTTTTTAGTATGGGATAAAGAATAGACTCTTTGATGTTAGCAATTAGCTTAATGGTCTGACTAATCTCATAACCGTAGGAATCATCTTTTTCAAGAATGGCAAGGATGAGAAATTTTATTAAAGCTGAGGATGTAGGGAAATACATGAACCACCTCCTTATGTAAAAAAAATATATATAATTAATTTATATATAGCTTGCCTTCTTTTAGAATAATTGTCAAGTATGATATATAAAAAAATATATAATTCAACAAAATAGTTTGTAATGATATTACGCAAAAACATAGATACTGTAAAATATCTTGTGTAAACACAAAAAGGAATAAATCCTGTATAGTAG
>NZ_JAUMZR010000032.1:0-21820 GCF_030528045.1 Streptococcus sp. | reverse complement strand
AATATGAGGATCCCTTTAGGGATAGTGGTAAGTAATACTAAAGCCTCTTTAAGAGGCAAGTGACGAGTCAAGAGCAATGAGGCTTGAACAAGGTGAAAGCCAGCGCCTTTAGGCGCTGGCTGGTAATTTGGGCTTATAGCCCTGGTGCAAACCACCCGTTAGACGTGTGGTTATGATTGCGTATTGGATTTTTGATTTTTTTGAAAATTATGATAAAATAAAAGCTATGATAATGAGGAAATCTCATCCCTAGTCCAACTAGGAAAAAATATAGAAATTAGGTAGCTAGATGTCATCAAAGGTTATTGTTACAATTTTCGGTGCGAGTGGAGATTTAGCTAAACGCAAACTCTACCCTTCCCTTTTCAGACTCTATAAATCAGGCAATCTCTCTGAGCATTTTGCTGTTATCGGAACAGCTCGTAGACCTTGGAGTAAGGAATATTTTGAATCTGTAGTTGTCGAGTCCATCCTTGATTTGGCAGATAGTACCGAACAAGCCCAAGAATTTGCTAGCCACTTCTACTATCAAAGCCATGATGTGAATGATACGGAACATTACATTGCTTTGCGTCAATTACAAGCTGAGCTAAATGAAAAATACCAAGCTGAACACAATAAGCTCTTCTTCTTGTCTATGGCACCTCAGTTCTTTGGAACCATTGCCAAGCACCTCAAATCTGAAAACATTGTTGATGGCAAAGGTTTTGAGCGCTTGATCGTTGAGAAACCATTTGGTACAGACTACGAAACAGCTAGCAAACTCAACGAAGATCTCCTTGCGGCCTTTGATGAGGAGCAAATCTACCGTATTGACCATTACCTAGGTAAAGAGATGATTCAGAGTATCTTTGCTGTTCGTTTTGCCAATATGATCTTTGAGAATGTTTGGAATCGCGAACACATCGATAATGTTCAGATTACCTTTGCGGAACGCTTGGGTGTTGAAGAGCGCGGTGGCTACTACGATCAATCTGGTGCCCTTCGTGATATGGTGCAAAACCATACACTTCAACTCCTCTCTCTTCTAGCCATGGACAAACCAGCTAGCTTTACAAAGGATGAGATTCGTGCTGAAAAGATAAAGGTCTTTAAAAACCTCTATCATCCAACTGAGGAGGAATTGAAAGAACAGTTTATTCGTGGTCAGTATCGCTCTGGTAAAATCGATGGCATGAAATACATTTCCTATCGTAGCGAACCAAATGTCGACCCAGAATCTACAACAGAAACCTTTGCATCTGGCGCCTTCTTTGTAGACAGCGATCGTTTCCGTGGTGTTCCCTTCTTCTTCCGTACAGGGAAACGTCTGACTGAAAAAGGGACTCATGTCAACATCGTCTTTAAGCAAATGGACTCTATCTTTGGAGAACCATTAGCACCAAATATCTTGACCATCTATATCCAACCAACTGAAGGATTCTCTCTCAGCCTAAATGGGAAGCAAGTCGGAGAAGAATTCAACCTGGCTCCAAGCTCTCTGGATTACCGTACAGATGCTACTGCTACTGGAGCCTCACCAGACCCATACGAGAAATTAATCTACGATGTCTTGAACAACAACTCTACCAACTTTAGCCACTGGGATGAGGTAAGTGCTTCGTGGAAATTGATTGACCGTATCGAAGAGCTCTGGGCTGAAAACGGTGCTCCACTTCATGACTATAAAGCCGGAAGTATGGGGCCACAAGCTAGCTTTGACTTACTTGAAAAGTATGGAGCTAAATGGACCTGGCAACCAGATATCGCCTATCGTGAAGATGGCCGTTTAGAATAGCAAAAATATCCTGTAAGATTGACTTGCAGGATATTTATTTTGTATTAAATCAAGCCTTCTAAGAGACCCTTCATAAAGTTTTCTGAGTTAAATTCCCCAATATCATCAATTTTTTCACCGAAACCAATCAATTTTACTGGGATATTAAGTTCTTCGCGGATAGCCAGAACAATACCACCTCGGGCAGTTCCGTCAATTTTTGTCAAGACAATTCCTGTCAATGGTGTTATCTTAGAAAATTCCTTAGCTTGTACCAAGGCATTCTGTCCAGTTGACGCATCAAGGGAAAGGAAGGTTTCATGAGGTGCTTCTGGAACGACACGTTTGATAATGCGACCAATCTTTTCCAACTCGGCCATAAGGTTGTCCTTGTTTTGCAGACGCCCTGCTGTATCAATCATGAGAATATCAATTCCTTCTGCTACAGCACGTTCCATCCCATCAAAGACCACACTTGCTGGATCAGCTTTTTCAGGCCCCGTCACAACAGGAACATCCACACGATGGCCCCATTCTACTAGCTGGGCAACGGCTCCAGCACGGAAGGTATCTGCCGCAACCAACATGACTTTCTTGCCAGCTTGTTTATAGCGATGAGCCAATTTCCCAATAGAGGTTGTTTTCCCAACACCATTGACTCCGACAAAGAGCATGACAGTCAAACCATCTTGGAAGTGGATTTGTTCATCGTAGTTGCCATCCTTCTCATAGAGTTCAACCAATTTCTCGATAATGACACGACGGAGTGCGTCAGGCTTCTTAGCATTTTCGAGTTTGGCTTCATAACGTAGTTCTTCTGTTAAATTTGAAGCAACTTGCACACCGACATCGCTCATGATGAGCAGTTCTTCCAATTCCTCGAAGAATTCTTCATCGACAGAACGGAAGTTGGCAAAGAAGGCATTCAAACGAGCTCCGAATCCCGTACGGGTTTTCTTTAGACTGCGGTCATATTTTTCCTGCACGGTTTCTTCAACCTGAGGAAGTTCTTCTTCTACTACTTCTGACGCTAGTTCTTCTTCAGTTTCTTGGCTCTCTTCTTCTAAAACTTCTTCAGGCTCTTGGAATTGTTCCAATTCATCAGATTCTAGCTCAAGCTCTTCCTGATTAGTTTCCTCGACTGCTTCTGGTTCAATAACTTCTTCTGTTGAGATCTGAGGAATTTCTTCTTGAGCTGGTGTTTCTTCCACTTTGTCTCTTGCTGTCTCTTCCTGAGAAGTTTCTTCGACTGCCGTTTGGTTTTCTTCAAACTCTTCTGACAAATCAAGATTTTCCATAGCTTCTTTTACAATATCTTCGATTTTCGGCTCTTCTTTTTTCCCGAATAAACGGTCAAACAATCCCATATTCTAGTTCTCCTTTAGCACGTATTCTTCTATAGCCCAGGCAACGGCTTCCTCGTCGTTGGTCATCGGGGTAATCACATTGGCAACTTCCTTAACCGCTGGAACAGCATTTTGCATGGCAACTCCCAGACCTGCCCACTCAATCATAGAAAGGTCATTGGCCTCGTCACCACAAGCCATGACTTGACTTTGATCGATTCCCAAGTGTTTAATTAATTTCGCTAAACCTATCGCCTTGTGGACATTTTTCGGTGACCATTCCAATAAGAGTTCACGCGATTTGAAGATTTCGTATTGGTCAAACAATTCAGGAGAAATCTGTTGAATCGCTGCATCCAAAGGTTCTTGGGCAAAGGCAGTCACACATTTATTATATGTCTTCTGACTAGATAGATCTTCAAAAGCGACGGATACGAAAGTCAAGGCTGGATTGAACTTAGCATAGAGACTTTCTTGGTCAGACTGGATTTGATAGACTGTTCCTTCTGAAATAGCATCTAACGGTAATCCGAGTTTTTCAGTTTCCCCGTACAATCGTGCTACATCGTCGATTGAAAAGACAGTTTTATCGAGAATCTCTCCAGTATTTTTCTGTACCAGACCACCATTAAAGGTGATGGTGTACTCGTCCTCCTGACCATCAGTCCCTAGCTCATGGAGAAAGAAATCCATAGCCTTTAGAGGACGTCCCGTTGTCAGTACGACCTTTATACCACGATCACGCGCAGCCTTGAGGACCGCCTTGGTACGATCTGTCAGCTTTTTATCCGTTGTCAGCAAGGTGCCATCCAAATCAAGTGCAATCAATTTAATATCTGCCATTACAAGCCCTCCATATAAGTCATCACTGACTGGTCATTATGGTGGCCAATCACTGTCTCTGCTAATTCTAAAATCTCTGGTCGCGCATTTTCAGGAGCGATTGGATGCCCCACAACCTGCATCATATGAAGGTCATTAAGATTATCGCCAAACGCCATAACCTGATCCATGGTCAGATTCAGTTTTTTTGCCAGCTCAACAATAGCCACACCCTTATCAACATAGTCCAAGACAATATCGATGGATTCAAAACCTGTTGTCATGGCTTTCACACCAGAAACGTTTTCATTAACCCATGCCTCACCAACTTCTATCGTTTCTTCAGTAAAGTTAGTAGTGAATTTAAAAATCTCATCCGTGATATCTTCCAAACTCGCTACTTTTTGAATATTTTCATTGTAGTGACGGCTAAACATCAGATAGGTCTCATCCACTGTATCCAAAACATAACAAGCTTTTTTCCCAGTCAAGAGCATTTTTCTTTCATCAAAATAGGGTGATTTCTTTAAAGCTTCAAAAGTGCTCAAGTAAAAATCCCGAGACATAGTAGCCTCATACATATCCTCGCCATGAAACTCAACATAGCTCCCATTTTCAGCTATAAAAATCACTTCATCACGCACATCCGCAAACAACTTTTTCAGGGACAAGATACCGCGACCTGAAGCCACAGCAAAATAAATTCCCTTTTCCTTGTAGGAAACAAGTACGTTTTTAAGGCGTTCCATATCAAACCGACCCTCTCCATCTAGAAAGGTACCATCCATATCGGTTGCTACAAGTTTAATCATAAAATCCTTTATTCTCCAATTGATAAATCTATCTTCTATTATACCATAGATAAGTTTAAAAAGGTCCAGTACAGTAGGATAGCACTACTTTTTCGGAGAATCTTCAAAGGGCCTAAAAATTAGAATCGTAGAACTTTTTTCAGATAGTTTAAAAAGTTTGTATTCCCCTATTCTTTTCTCTATAATGGAGAGAAAGGAGATGACTATGACAGAAATGAAACATGAAATTGATGCAAACTTTGCAGGCCGACTCAATATCCTACGCGCAGGTGTTCTGGGAGCCAATGATGGGATTATTTCCATCGCTGGAGTGGTTATCGGGGTTGCTAGTGCGACAAGCAATATCTGGATTATCTTTTTATCAGGTTTGGCTGCTATCCTCGCTGGTGCTTTTTCTATGGCTGGTGGCGAATATGTCTCTGTATCCACTCAAAAAGACACGGAAGAAGCCGCTGTCTCTAGAGAGCAATTACTCTTAGATAAAGACATCGAATCTGCAAAACAATCCCTCTATGCTGCTTACCTTCAAAATGGTGAGTGTGAAACGTCCGCCCAACTTTTGACCAACAAAGCCTTTTTAAAGAATCCACTCAAAGCCTTGGTTGAGGAAAAATACGGTATCGAGTACGAAGAGTTTACCAATCCTTGGCATGCTGCTATTTCTAGCTTTATCGCCTTTGTACTGGGTAGTCTTCCTCCCATGCTTTCTATCACTATCTTTCCAAGTGATTATCGCATTCCTGCTACTGTTTTTATCGTGGCCCTTTCCCTTCTCGTCACTGGCTATACCAGTGCTAAACTAGGCAAGGCACCTACGAAAACAGCTATGATCCGTAACCTCTGTATCGGACTTCTGACCATGGGAGTGACTTACCTGTTTGGACAACTCTTCAGCATTTAAGATAAAAGAAATACCTCGATAAACATCGAGGTATCTTTTTTACATTTGCACAATCTTGCGATAGCTTCTTGAGGTAATCATAAAGATTAAGACATAGACAACGAGGAAGATAGCACAGATGGACAGAGTGACTGTCAACATCATGGTCGCATCTAGCACCCCAATGACTTTTAGGATGAGGCTAAGCATATGATAGGCAAAGGCAAGGTGTAAGAAAGCAAAGAGCAATGGGAGGAAGAAAACAGTTAGGACTTGTTTGTTGATGGTTTGCTTGATTTGCTTTTGATCGAGACCGACTTTTTGCAAAATGATAAAGCGTTCACGGTCTTCATATCCTTCAGAGATTTGTTTGTAGTAGATGACGAGAACCGTTCCCACCATAAAGATGATAGAGAGGAAGATACCGATGAAGAAGACTCCACCAAAGAGAGCACTCATCTGCGCACTGCTATCAGCCAGATTGCTTCCGTAAACATAGCTTCCTTCTTTGTTTAATTCTCTATTAAAGTTGTTGACGAATTTTGAATAGTCATCTGCAATTTTAAGCTGCTCTTCCTCACTAGCCGTTACATTCATACCACCATAGTATTGATTAAAGATGGAAGAATTAGGATGCTGGTCAAGAAAGGCTTTCAAGTCAGGAACAACCAAATAGTTATAGTCCGAAGTTAGAATATTGTACTGATTTGGGACATGTTCAAGAATAAAATCTTTTTTGATTTCTTCTTTGATCGTGTAGGTCTGGACATTCAGAGTCAATTCTTTCTGCCCTTGAAGTTGCTTGTTTTGAGCAAACAATCCAACTTCCTTACCCGAAAGTGCAAGTTTCTGTCCTGTCATATTCTCGTAGTCTTTTTGGTCAAAGACCATAAAAATAGTTTTCGGTAGAACACGATTTTGACCTTTATCAAAGATTGTCAATTTCGTACCTTCTTGATTTGCCACACCAAAGTTACTGTATGTAAGGACTTCTTTCTTTGTGACAGTCAATCCTTTTTCACTAGCATACTGGCTCAAGAGTTTTTCGATATCTTCTTTTTCAACATTCTGTCCTGTAATCCCAAAATCATGTGGATTCATGACCTTCTTGAAGTTTTCTGATGCCTTAAAGATACTTGTTGCAGCAGACATAGTCACTAAGACCATGGTTGAGAGAATAGCAATCGTCGCCAGACCAACCGCATTTTTCTTCATACGGAAAATGAGATTGGATACGGAAATCATGTTGTTGGGTTGATAATAGTAAGTCTTGTTTTTCTTCAAGATTTGTAGGAAAACTGTGATTCCTGCATTGAAGAGAAGATAAGTTCCCAAAATTACCAACAAGACTGCTACGAAGAAAATCAGAACAGCAGAAAGTGGATTTTCAACTGTAACTGCTAGGTAATAACCCGCTCCCAAACTGATTAGACCTAGAATGGTTTGAAGGCCTAAGAAACGTCCTTTTTTCTCACCACTGGCTTTTTCACGAGAGAGCTGAAGGGCATTCATGCGGGCGATGCGAAAGGCATTAATAAAAATCAAACCTAGGAAGATAGCTCCAAAGACGATGAGAACTAGGATAAAGACAATTGGTTGGAAAGTCGAAACGAGCTCCACTTTCATCTTCATCAGCTTCAGAAGAAGGGCAAAGATTAGCTTATCAAAGAGAGCTCCTAGGCCGAGACCAGCTGTTAAAGTTAAGGAACCAAAAATAAGAAGCTCCTTAAAAACCATACTGATCAAATGGCGCTTTTCAAGCCCCAGCATACCATATACACCCAGCTCCTTGGAGCGGTTCTTCATGACAAAACTATTGGCATAAAGGACAATAATTCCAGAAGCGATGGTAACAACCACCATACCGAGAGCCAGGGTCATAGAGATAGTTTCTCCCCCTCGGATCTTGCCAATGTTAGGATTAAGTGACAGTGAGTAAAAGAGATAGGTGATGGTCACTGCTAAGAGAACAGCAAGGGCAAAGGGATAGTAGAGTTTGCGGTTTTTAATCAAGTTGGATACCGCTAACTTATTGGTTAATCGTAACATACTAATTCACCTCGCTTGCCATAACAGTCAAAGTATCAGAGATTTCTTGGAACATCTGACGCTCTGTCTTGTCTCCGCGGTAGATTTGGTTGTAAAGAATACCATCCTTGATAAAGAGAACGCGCTTGGCCCTGCTGGCTGCTGCCGTTGAGTGAGTTACCATCAGAATGGTTTGGCCACGCTCATTGATTTCATCAAATACATCAAGAAGGGCTGCAGATGACTTGGAGTCAAGGGCTCCTGTTGGCTCATCCGCAAGGAGAATTTCAGGTTCTGTGATGATGGCGCGTGCTACTGCTACCCGCTGTTTTTGACCACCAGAGATCTCGTAAGGGTACTTCTCTTGCAATTGGTTGATACCTAGATTTTCAGCGGTTACTACCAATTTCTTCATCATCTCTGTGATAGGTTTTCGTGATAGAACTAACGGAAGCAAGATATTGTCCTTAACAGACAAGGTATCTAGCAAGTTAAAGTCTTGGAAGACAAATCCCAACTTCTCACGACGGAAACTCGAAGCCTGTGAATTTTTAATAGTGGCTGTGTCTGTTCCGTTTAGGTAAACCTGGCCTCGAGTTGGTTTATCCAGCATAGCTAGGATGTTGAGCAGGGTTGACTTTCCTGAACCAGACTCACCCATGATGGCAACGTAGTCACCCTTCTCTACGGTAAAGTGAATGTCCTTGAGGGCCTCAACTTGGTTGCCTTGGAAGCGTGTTTTATAGATTTTTTGAACGTGTTTTACATCTAAAAGTGTCATGATTTTCTCCTTCTTAATATCCCATCAATTGAAACTGTGCTTGCATCATAGCGCATCCCAGTTGAACACGCTCGATATCTTTTTGACTTGGTTTTCTTCTTTTCTTTTGTAAAATTCTTTTCATGGTTTTGCTCCTTTGTTCTTTATGAGTCTAGTTTATCGCAAAAAAAGTGGGCTTGCCATAACCTAACCTTACAAAAGAGACTTTAATCTTACATTTTTGTAAGATTGAAGAATATCAAGCAATTTCGCTATCAATATTTTACCATAAAAGAAAGGCAAGAAGAAAACCCTTGCGGACGCAAGGGTTAAGGTTGACTTCTTTATCTGATGACTTTAAGAAATAAGGAAAGTGTCTATAAACTATTTCCAAATCTGACTCACCAAAACCGTCCATCATTGTCATCAATGGCCTCGGCTTCCTTGCGTTTGCGTGGTCCTGTTCCATACATTTCTGCTTCAATCTCTTCCTTAGTTGGCAGAATAGAGGCTAGGATGATGTAGATAATCACGCCAATCCCAAAATTTGATATGGTAAAAATGGCAAAGAGAAAGCGGACTAGAGTTACATCAAAATTCCACTTGTCTGATAGACCAGCTAAAACTCCCGACACCATACTATTTCGTTTCATTTTATAAAATTTGTTATTCATGATATGTTCCTCTTTTGGTATTCTTACAAGTAGTATAGCATGAAACAGGTTCACAAACATCAGTCCTTAGGCCGATTTATGATGGCGAGTTTACCTCGACAAACCCCACAGCGATAGCGTTTGGTATCAATCCTACGCTTGCGTTGATAGCGTTGCTGGCAGTATTGGCACTGATAGACCAGAAAATTACTTTGGTCTTTCAAAGGGGGAACAAAGCGCAGTCCATCCACTTCTTTCAAAAGTTCTTTAAAATCTCGGTCCTTATGTCGATACCCCTTTTGCTGAAAATAAAGGTGATAGTGACAGAGTTCATGGCGCACGATTTTGCGAAAGACTTCCAAACCTAGTTCATTATAAATCTTAGGATTAAAATCCAAATGCCCATCCTTAGGGAAAAATCGTCCACCTGTCGTTCGCAGACGAGAATTCCACTGGGATTGGTGCGTGAAAGGTCTACCAAAGTCTTCGAGGGAAACAGATTGAACGTACTCAGTTAGATTCATCTGGAGCTAGGAGCGACAGATTAACTTTTTCACGTTCGGTATCGATTTTATTAACCCAAACCGTTACTAAATCTCCAACAGACACCACTTGACTAGGATGTTTGATAAATTTGCGACTCATGTGGGAAATATGAATCAAGCCGTCCTCATGAATTCCGATATCAACGAAGGCACCGAAATCAACGACATTACGCACCACACCTTCCAGCTTCTGGCCGACTTTTAAGTCCTTAATATCCAGAACATCTTGACGGAGAACTGGAGCATCAAAAGAATCACGGAAATCTCGACCAGGTTTGAGAAGGTCAGCAATGATATCTTTAAGGGTTTCTGGGCCAAGATTCAGTTCCTGTGCCATCTCCTTAACTGAAAGGGACTTAAGCTTACTTTGTGCCTCTTCATTCAAGTCTTTGATATCCAAGCGTTTGAAGAGCTCCTTCACGGCAGCATAGTTCTCTGGATGAACTCCTGTATTATCAAGGATATTGCTACTTTCCGGAATACGGAGGAAACCTGCAGCTTGCTCAAAAGCTTTGGCACCTAGACGAGGAACCTTTTTGATTTGGGCGCGTGAAGTGATTTTTCCTTCTTCCTCACGGTATTTGACAATATTTTCAGAAATGGTCTTATTGAGTCCAGCCACATGGGAAAGAAGAGCTGGGCTAGCTGTATTGACATTGACGCCGACTTGGTTCACCACGGTATCGACGACAAAGTCCAGACTTTCAGATAGTTTCTTCTGACTAACATCGTGCTGGTATTGACCGACACCGATTGACTTAGGATCGATTTTGACCAACTCAGCGAGGGGATCTTGCAAACGACGAGCGATAGAAATAGCAGAGCGTTTTTCAACAGTTAATTCTGGAAACTCCTGACGAGCAAGTTCACTGGCAGAGTAGACAGAAGCACCACTTTCATTGACGATAACATAGCTCACTTCTGGAAAATCTTTCAGAACTTCCGCCACAAAGGCTTCACTCTCACGGCTTGCAGTACCATTTCCGATAGCAATAATTTCGACACTGTACTGACCAATCAAATCTGCCAAATCTTTCTTAGCTTCTTCGATTTGACGAGCTGAGGCTGGTTTAACGGGATAAATGACTTGGGTCGTCAGCATTTTTCCTGTTGCATCAACGACAGCTAGCTTGGCACCTGTACGAAAGGCTGGGTCAAATCCTAGAACCACGCGCCCTTTCAGCGGAGCAACCAAGAGGAGATTGCGCAGATTGTCAGAAAAGAGTTGGATAGCCCCTTCTTCCGCTTTCTCAGTCAACTCTGTCCGAATGCGTCGCTCAATAGCAGGCAATACCTTTTTCTTAACTGACTGTTGGACAACTTCATCTATATAGGCATTTTTGACTTTGAAACGAGCACCAAAGAAAGATAAGATACGGTCCGTCGCATGTTCAAAGCCAACCTTCAAAATACCTAATTTTTCCCCACGGTTGAGAGCCAAGGTACGATAGCCCTGCATGTTGCCAACTGTCTCTGAAAAATCATAATAAATCTGAAAAACTTGTTTTTCATCGAGATTTTCACTCTTGACTTGCGAAGTGATTTTAGAGTGTCTCAACACTTCCTGATAGGTCATAGCACGTAGATTGACATCTTCGGATAAGGCTTCGACCAAGATATCAACCGCACCAGCCAAGGCTTCTTGACCAGTCGAAAATCCTTCACAGACAAACTTCTCAGCTTCTTTCTCTAAGCCAGTTACATTTTGCAAAATCAAGCGAGCAAGAGGAAAGAGTCCAGCTTCACGGGCAATAGTTGCCTTGGTTCGACGTTTTTCCTTATAAGGAAGATAGAGTTCTTCTACGTCTGCTAATTTCTCAGCTGCCAAAATAGCTGCTTCCAATTCCTTGGTCAGCTTGCCTTGTTCTTGAATCTTAGCCAAGACAGCTTCCTTACGGTCATTGAGATTTGTCAGACTTTTATCCAGGTCGATAATGGCCTTAATCCCCACCTCATCCAGACTACCAGTCATGTCCTTACGGTAACGCGCGATGAAGGGAATTGTCGCCCCCTCAGCCGTCAAACTTAGAACGGTATCGATTTGCTTTAAGGTTACACCCAAATCTTGGGAGATTTTTTCATATTTTTTATCCATGAACCTATTATACCATAAGGAACAGCTCTTGTTTTGCCTTACCTGTTTATGCATCTTTGATTATCAAAATAATCCCTTTTCCACAAAATAATAGTATAATAGAGGTAGAATGTAGAAAAGAGGTAGGCCTATGGCTGTTAAATTTACAAAAACCGACGACTTGGACAAGATGTTTGAAGAATTCGCCAAACTTCCTGACTTAACACAAGTCACTTTCCCAGATGACAAAGACAAAAAAGAAAAAGTTGAGAAGAAAAAATAGATGACTGTTTTCCAATCTCTTCCTCATAGTGTATTACAAGCGGGGGCTATTTTTCTCTCCATCATGATTGAAGCCCTTCCTTTTATCTTGATTGGGAGTCTCATTTCGGGATTGATTGAGGTCTATATCACGCCTGATAAAGTTTATGAGTTTCTTCCTCGCAATCGTTGGGGAAGGATCTTTTTTGGTACCTTCATTGGCTTCCTTTTTCCATCCTGCGAGTGTGGAATCGTTCCGATTATCAATCGTTTTTTGGAAAAGAAAGTCCCTAGCTACACGGCCGTTCCCTTTTTGGTGACTGCTCCCATCATCAATCCTATCGTTCTTTTCGCCACATATTCTGCCTTTGGCAATTCCTTAAAAATTACCTTCTTGCGAGCTCTGGGAGCCATTGTAGTTGCTTTGGTTCTTGGGATTTTTCTTGGATTTTTCTGGAAGGAACCCATTCAAAAAGAGAATCCTATTGCTTGTCATGAACATGACTTTTCACACTTGACTCCTTCTAGAAAAGTCTTTCAGATCTTTATACAGGCTATTGACGAGTTTTTCGATATGGGGCGCTATTTGGTCTTTGGTTGTCTCTTTGCAGCTATCGTGCAAGTCTATGTCCCGACTCGGATCCTGACCTCTATCAGTGCTAGTCCAGTCCTTGCGATTCTCTTGCTCATGTTTCTTGCCTTTCTCCTCTCGCTTTGTAGCGAGGCGGACGCCTTTATCGGAGCTTCTCTCCTCTCGAGCTTCGGCCTAGCGCCAGTCCTTTCTTTTCTGGTCATTGGTCCCATGCTTGATATCAAAAATCTCCTCATGATGAAACACTATCTCAAAGCGCGCTTCATCTGGCAATTCATGGGCATCGTGACAGTGCTTGTCTTGCTTTATTCTTACATGATGGGGGTGATGCTATGATCCGATTTTTCATTTTACTGGGTTATTTTGCCCTGACTCTGTATCTGCAGCTATCTGGCAAGCTCAGTCACTACATTAACCTCCACTATTCCTATCTAGTCTATATCTCCATGGTCCTTTCTCTTCTATTGGCCCTAGTCCAATTCTACATCTGGATCAAGAAAATCAATTCTCACAGCCATTTGGAAAGCCGTCGAGCTAGACGAATCAGCTTCTTTTTACTGTCACTACCTCTGTTGATTGGCGTTGCCTTTCCGACAGTAAGTTTGGACTCGAGAACCGTATCAGCTAAGGGATATCATTTCCCGCTTGCTGAGGGAATCAACACAGCCATTCAGGCAAGCGAAGGAACGTCCAGTCAATACCTCAAACCCGATACCAGCACCTATTTTTCCAAATCTGCTTATGAAAAGGAAATGAGAACCACAGCTGACAAATACCTCGCCCAGCCAACCATTCACATCACTGATGAAAACTATATGGAGGTCATGGAAGTTCTCTATGACTATCCTCAAGAGTTTAAAGGAAAGAAAATCGAGTTTACAGGCTTTGTTTATAACGATCCTAGCCATGAAGATAGCCAGTTCCTCTTTCGCTTTGGAATCATCCACTGTATCGCAGACTCTGGTGTATATGGACTCTTGACCAAGGGGAACTCACGCCAGTATCCTGACAATACTTGGATTACCGCTAAAGGAACCCTGACCCTCCACTACCATAAAGAACTCAAACAAAAACTCCCAACACTGGAAGTTGAGAGTTTCACAAAAGTAGACAAACCAGAAAATCCTTATGTCTATCGCGTGTTTCAATAAAAATGTAGCCTAAACAGGCTACTTTTTATTATTTAGTAAGTTTCTAACCTCTTGAACACCAATCTGATCGCCAGCCTTTTCAAAAAGAGCGATAGCTTGTAAAAAATTTTCATGTGATTCTTCAGGATTTTGTATCGAACCAATCTCTCCTAAACCTCTATAAGCACAAGCTTGGGCAATCAAATCATCTGTTTGCAAAGCTTGTTTTAAGGACTGTTCCATATACATGAATGCTTCTACTACTTTCCCTACCTTTAATCGTAAATAACCCTGCTCATAATTGTTAACAGAAGATTTGAGGGTATCCTCTGTAAAAGCTTCTTCAATGACTTTTTGCTCTCTTTCGATATAGAGAAGGGCTGTTTGAAATTCATTCATTTCACGATAAACCATGGCTAACTGATGATAGCCTATATGTTCATTTTCTGGGTCGCTTTTAGTTCGTGCTAAGTCAATGTAACGCTGATAGATATTTAAGCACTCGTTGTATTTTTGCTCTTCAAGATAAATATACCCCATCAAATTTAACAAACTAAAATCCGTGCAAGTTTCCAATGAAAAATCAGCTTCAACTAATTTTTTAGCCTCATTAATCTTACCCTCAAACAATAAATCCCATGCTTGATTCATACATATCCTCCTGCTTCTTACGTTGTATAGAAAAAAATTGACAAATCGCTATCAGACTCGTATTTTTTCCAAGCTAAACTGAAGCCATAATAATCTTCAAATTCAGGGTGCCAGTCATAATAAAGTGGGACACGACTATACTTTCTTGCTACAACTTCGTCTTCAAATTCTGGAGACTCCCCTGCAGTAATACCAAATTGAAGACCATTTAGTTCCCAAGTATTTCCCCAAACATTTTCATCAGAGAGAACATCGATCCATCTAGAAGCATCAATATCAAAATCTGCACATAATTCCAGTTCATAGAATCTTCTACAGTTAATCTCTGAAGGTTTTATATAAAGGGCGCTATCAACTTGGTACTTTTTATAGCTGACTTGAATCTCTGTGATTTTCATTGGAATTGGAATTCCATTTAATTCTAACCAGAAATAGCCTAAAGAAGTTTTGATACTATAATATGTTTGCTGATAGTTGAGGTTAGCGTTTTTAGAGCAAACATCTAGGATTCTTCCTAGCTTTTTTAAATTTCTAAAAACGTTTTTCGAAGTGATTGGGTCGAAATGTGAATACCTACGAATGACACGTTTTAACTTTTCAACAGGAAAAGTGATATCCTTTGGTAGGGCATGATACTTCTGTACAACTAAAGCAGTTTTTTCAGTATTTTCCTTCCCTACTGGGACAATAACAGCGTGCCCAATATGGATATTTGGATCATCACAAATATAAGTATAGCCATTCCCTCCCTCCTGAAACTCAACCACAACAAGATTTAACTCTTGATCTGGATCAAAGAGAGGCTCTACCTTTTCGACTTCTTGGCGCTCATAAAAAGTAAAGCGATCTTCATCCTTGTCGTCGCCAAAAATCATGAAGCTTCCACATTCAGGGCACTTCCATATATAAAAAGAAGCTTCTGAAATGTCTTCATAAGAAATTTTATTATGGTCGTCAGCTTTATTCATGATTTCTTCAAACAACTCATCTGAATAAACTGAATAAGCATTTGGATCGGGCGAGCTATGGTTGTTCATTGCTTGCCCGCATTTACATGTCCATTTACCCATAAACAACCTCAGTCGTGGCCTAATTCTTCAAGGAAAAATTGATTTAGAGCTTTCCAGTCTTTCTTTTCCTCACTAACACTTTGAACGTATGCATCCAGCTCTTGGATGTTAGCTAAAATATAATCTTGAATTGGCATTATCGGATCAATTTCCATACCTTCAGGCCCATTTATCTTAATGTCTAGCAATCTTGAAACATGCTCCTGCATTTGAGACGGAAGTAATTCTTTGACCAAATCATCAAACAAAATCGGTGGAACAGAATGGTATTTTTCAATCCAGCGACAGGCTAAAATAGGACGAAGTACATAGAAATACTTTTTAGGTTTGACATTGTTTCCTGAAAGATACTTATTCATTTGAGTTCTTGCAGTGTTCAAGTAATGGTGGAGCATTTTTTTCTCAGAAAAATACTGGTTAGCAAGGGGACGTAGGCGTTCAATAAAATCCGTTTGTTGATAGACAATTGGTGACTGTAACCATTCAAACAGTGTTGGATTTGACTTATAAAGGAGTTTTAAAGTCTTGTCTAAATCCCAGCCACTCACATCCCAAGTATCGTCAATTGGTAGCTCGATAACATCACGCTGTTCATTTAAACGGAGATAAAAATCTTGCTTGTGTTTGTAGATAAACCGTACATCAAAGTCACTATCGGGAGACTCAAAACCCTAGGCACGACTACCAGACTCGATAGTCCACAAAACTGCGACTCCGTAATCACGCTCGATTTCTGCTAATTTTTCCGGTACCAGAACATTCATTTCTTTTTGAGTTTGCATAATAAAGCCTCGTCTATATTCTGAGCATAAGTAGATGCTAAAATAGGGAATTATGGGAACTAAAAAGAATTATATCACTCTTTCAAAACTACAATCAAATAAACTAAACCTTCTATAAGCTTATTCAGACGTTTTCTATACCTGAGCCCCTTGAATGACAGAATCTCCATCCTTCCAGTTTCGAGCAATCTCTTCGTCTTTCTGGAGTTGGTCTACCAGTTCCTCTACGGAGTCAAATTTGACCATATCTCGGACACGGTCCAGCCAGTAGACCATGACTGTCTCACCGTAAATATCGTCTGAAAAGTCGAAAATATTGACTTCAAAACGTGGTTCTTCTCCATCAAAGGTAACATTTTTGCCAACGCTCGCCATGCCACGATATCTCTGACGCTGCACTTCCACATCGACTACGTAAACACCGTCCGCTGGCATATAAGTTCGGTCTCTTAGGACCAGATTTGCTGTTGGATAACCGATCGTACGCCCACGAGCATTTCCATGAACGACCATCCCACGGGTTGGAAGCGGTGTGCCGAGCAAATGATTGACTTCCTTGACATCTCCATCAAGAATAGCCTGACGAATCCGTGTGGAACTAATCTTGCCCTTTTCATCCTCGACTGGAGGAACAATGATGATCTCTCCATCAAAATAGTCCTTCAGGTCATCCGCAGTTTTCTTATCCGAGCCAAAGGTATAGTCAAATCCTGCTACAATAATCGCTGGTTTTAAAGCTCGAACATAGGTATCAAAGAATTCTTGACCCGTTAAACTAGCAAATTTGCTACTAAAGTCGAGTAAGAATAGAGCCTCTACTCCATGCCATTTCATCTTGTGCTCTCGTTCTTCGTGATTGACGATGTGAAGCATTAGTTCAGGTTGATAAGGTTGTAAGGCAAGTTTTGGCGACTCTGTGAAAGTCATCACGACAACTGGCAGATAATCCTTCATCGAAGCCTTGCTGGCCACTTCAAAAAGTTTCTGATGTCCCTTGTGGATGCCATCAAAATAACCTAGTACAAGGACTGTTTTCCCTGGTACTGCAATATCTTTTTCGTTCTTAATAGGTACTGTTGTAATCATGAAACTATTATATCATAGAGAAAGTCTTTTCGCTAAGAGGAAATCCCAAATGTCGTTTTTTGCGCCTGAACTGACCTTAAGAGAAAATTTAGCACTTTAGCTTAAAAAAATAGCACCTCCTAAGAGATGCTATCATTTGGTAACTAGTCTATTGTTTCTTCTAAATCTTTTAACTTAACCGAAACAATCTTAGAAACACCTGATTCTTGCATGGTAACTCCATAGATAGAGTCCGCTGCCGCCATCGTCCCCTTACGGTGGGTTACGACGATAAACTGACTATCCTTGTCAAAGCGGTTGAGGTAATCCCCAAAACGTTTGACATTGGCTTCGTCCAGCGCTGCCTCTACCTCGTCCAAGATAACAAAAGGAATGGTCTTAACACGGATAATGGAGAAGAGCAGAGCCAGAGCAGATAGGGCTTTTTCACCACCACTCATAAGATTAAGTGATTGGATTTTCTTGCCTGGTGGTTGGACAGAAATCTCCACACCAGCTGTTAAAAGATCGCCCTCAGTCAATATCAAATCTGCCTGACCACCGCCAAACATCTGTCTAAAGGTCACTTTAAAGGACTCACGAATAGCCTCAAAGGTTGATTTGAAGCGTTCCTTAACCTCATCATTCATCTCTGTGATGGTCTCAAGGAGTAGGTTTTTCGCAGACAAAATATCATCTCGTTGGCTATTTAGGAAATCCAAACGATTGTGGACTTCTTCGTACTGTTCAATAGCATCCAAATTGACTGGACCGAGTGAGCGAATAGCTTTCTCAAGATCTTTAACCTCTTGCTCTGCCAGATTGAGATCTTCCAACTCATGTGCTTTTTCTAGAGCCTCAGTGTAGCTGATCTGGTACTGGTCAGTTAATTGAGCTTGTAGATAGCGCAAGCGTTCGCTGACCTTTTCCTTTTTGGCTTCAGCACGTGTTTGTTTACGAATCCACTCCTCATTCTGCTGACGAGCCTGATCCAAATGGCTGGCAATATCATCCAGCTGGCCTTCGATATCATCCAACTCAAACTGCTTGCGTATCAAACCTTGTTGGAGGTTTGTTTTCTGAGTTTTGGCCTCTTCCACCTGCTGGCTTAGCAAATCCGTATCCACTTTCTCAAGATTATCAACCTTTTCTTGGAGAAGGCGCTGAATTTCCTCTTGTTCGAGATTGAGGTTATCCAATTCCTTACCTAGGCGTTCAATATCAGTCACTTCATACCGCTTTTGTCCTTGTAGTTCAGACTTAAGCAAGCGCGCTTGAGAAATCTGTTCCTGCAAGTTTTGATAGCGTTCTTGAATAGCGTTTTTGTTAGACTTAATCTCTTCAATCTCAGCTTCCAGATTTTGCTTTTCACTGGCGATAGTAGCAAGGCGCTCTTGGCATTTTTCCTTGTCCGCTTGCCAATCTCCTTCAGATAGGCGATTTAATTCCTCTTCTTGAAGTTTCCAAAGCGTTTCCAGTTCTTCGACCTGCTGATTGGTTTGCTGATAAGCAAGGTACAAGCCTTGCTCCTGTATACGAGCTTGCTCACCCTGAGATTTGATAGCTTCTAATCTTTCTGCCAATACCGCCATCTCATCTTGCAAGGTCTTCAAACTCGCTTCTTCTGACCGCAGACTATCTTCTTCTTCAGCAATTTCTTTTTGTAATTGTTCCAGCTCTGGCTTGATGAAAATACTATTGTTTTGACGATTAGCACCACCCGCATAGGAACCACCTGTACGCAATTCGGTACCATCAAGCGTCACCATGCGAACCTGATAGCGAACTTGACGAGCTGCGACACGCGCATGTTCTACGGTATCAAAGATAGCCGTCGTAGCTAGCAAGTTCTTGAAAATGGCTTCTAGTCTCTTGTCAAACGACACCAACTCATCAGCCATGCCCAGAAATCCTAGACTTGCAGCGATAGCATCTTGATTCTGACTAGAGATTGTACGCGCCTTAATCGTTGTCAAAGGAAGGAAGGTTGCACGACCAGTTCTGTTGCGCTTGAGAAAATCAATAGCCTTGGTTGCCGCTTGCTCATCTTCTACAATGATATGCTGACTGCTAGCTCCAAGCGCAATCTCCAAGGCAGTTTGATAATGCACATCAAAGGTCAAATGTTCACTGACTGCACCAATGATCCCACCAAGACGGTCTTTTTCTTGAAGAACACTCTTAACACCCGCATAAAAATTACTATGATTTCTTAGAATGTTTTCTAAGCTTTGGGCTCTAGCCTGCTTGTTTTTAAGAGCGTCCAGACGGTCAAAGAGTTGGCTCTGCTGGGCTTGGTAAGAAGCTTTCTGCTCCTCTTGTTCCTTGGCACTAGCTTGGTAGTCTGCCAATAATTTCTGAACCTGCTCCTTGGCGGTTTCAAGCTCGTCTTTTTGCTGACTAGCCTTCTCTTTAGCTGTAGCCAGCTGTTCTTTCAATTTCTCAAGTTGATCTGCTTGTTTTTGAGATAGTTGACGGCTGTTTTCCAACTCATTCTCGATGCGGGTCAGTTGGTTTGAGACATCCGCTTCTTCTTGTAAAAGCGCCACAAAACGTTCACGCAGGAGTTCAATCATCTGGTCAGGATCATCTGAAAATGCTAACAACTCTGCCTCTAGGCGATTGAGTTCCTTGTTGTTCTCAGCTAGGCTTTCCTCTAACCGTGCCAAGTTCGCTTCTTTTTCGGCCTTCTCTTTACTTAGAGCCTTTTTCTTATCTTCCAAAGCGGTCAAACGGGCTTGTGCTTCTTGTTGATTAAGGGCAACTTGCTCGGATTCCAGTTTAGACAGGGCTAGTTTTCGCTCTAAGTCACTGATCAAACTAGTCAAATCCATTAAGCTTCCTTGGTCTTTAGCCATTTGAGCTTGGAGATCTTGGCGTTTCTTTTTAAGAGTTTGATTTTCCTCTTCTAACTCTTCACGCTTTTGGTAATAGCTAGTCAAGAGTTCCTGAACCTGCGTTAGCTCTTCTTCTGTTAGCTCTAGTTCAGTCTTGTTTTCCTTGATTTGGGCAACCAGTACATCCAAGTAAATCGCCTTACGTTGACCATCCAGGTCCAGAAACTTGCGAGCATTCTCGGCTTGTTTTGCTAAGGGCTTGATTTGATTGTCCAACTCATAGATAATGTCCTCTAAGCGGTCGAGATTGTCTTGAGTTTGTTGCAGTTTGCTTTCTGTTTCTTTTCGACGAGTCTTGTATTTTAAAACTCCAGCAGCTTCTTCAAAAATAGCTCGACGTTCTTCGGGCTTGGAGTTAAAAATTTCCTCAACCTTCCCTTGGGAAATGATGGAGAAGGAATCCCGTCCCAAACCGGTATCCAAGAAGAGGTCGTGGATATCACGCAAGCGCACCTTCTTGCCATCAATTCGATACTCGCTATCTCCACTACGATAGATATGGCGTTCTACCTTAATGACTTGCCCTGCATCCTTGATGAAGCCATCTTCATTGTCCAAGGTCACGATAACAGAGGCATAATTGAGTGGTTTGCGACTTTCAGTTCCAGCAAAGATAACGTCGGGCATCTTACCACCACGAAGGCTCTTGACACTAGACTCCCCTAAGGCCCATCGCAAACTTTCTGTAATATTTGACTTCCCAGAACCATTGGGCCCAACGACAGCTGTCACACCTTGGTCAAAGACGACCTTTGTCTTGTCAGCAAAGGACTTGAATCCCTGAATCTCAATCTCCTTTAAATACATGAATCCAGCCCTTTCTCAACTGCATTTTTGGCGGCCTCTTGTTCTGCCAATTTTTTAGAACGGCCTTGACCTTTTCCAATACTCTTTCCTTCGACCAGAACTTCTACATCAAAAATCTTATCATGAGCAGGTCCCGTTTCAGAGGTCACCTGGTAACGAATATCCACATCGCCATTGACCTGGAGCAACTCTTGCAGGTGTGTCTTGTAATCCTTAATCATTTCAAAGTCACCTGCTTCAACCTTGGGAATCATGACCTGATAGATGAACTCTTTTACTCTAGCAACATCCTTGTCTAAAAGCAAAGCACCCAGAAAGGCTTCAAAGGCATCACCAAGAATGGTGTCTCGATTGCGCCCACCAGATTTTTCTTCCCCTTTTCCTAGCTTGATAAACTGATCAAACTGGCAATCACGCGCAAAACCAGCCAAACTCTCCTCGCGGACAATCATAGCACGGAGTTTGGACAAATCTCCCTCCGGTTTCTTAGGATATTTTTTATACAGATATTCTGAAATCAATAATTGCAGAACAGCGTCTCCTAAAAATTCCAAGCGCTCATTGTGTGAAATTTTTAAGAGGCGGTGCTCATTGGCATAACTCGTATGAGTAAAGGCCGTTTCCAGTAAGTTTTTGTCTGCAAATTCGATTGCAAAACGCTTCTTCAGTACAGTTTGTAATTCTTTCATACCAACCTCTTTCTAACTGATAACAGTCTCTTTTATTATATCAAAAAAAGCCCCCTGAGTCACTTTAAAACGGGACTAGAGGGGATTTGAGCATTTTTTAGAACAAACTTTTCATTTTTAGGGGCAAACTTAGGGCGAGATAAAGAAAGGCTCTATAATATCTGTAGTGGGTAAAAACCACTATGGAAATTATGGAGCTT
>NZ_JAUMZR010000031.1:0-22895 GCF_030528045.1 Streptococcus sp. | reverse complement strand
AAAAAGCTCCATAATTTCCATAGTGGTTTTTACCCACTACAGATATTATAGAGCCATTATTTTTTATAGAAAGCAAGGCCGAAATCTATCAAAACCACTTGAAAATATCGCTAAAATGTGGTAAAATGAAACTTGTCGTGTAAACGATAATACTCATTCTTGATGAATTGTGAAACTGTTGCCCTCGGGTCGTTTTGCAAGTTGAAGTCGAGGAGAGGAAAAAAACAAAAAGGAGAAATACTCATGGCAGTAATTTCAATGAAACAACTTCTTGAGGCTGGTGTACACTTTGGTCACCAAACTCGTCGCTGGAACCCTAAGATGGCTAAGTACATCTTCACTGAGCGTAACGGAATCCACGTTATCGACTTGCAACAAACTGTAAAATACGCTGACCAAGCATACGACTTTATGCGTGATGCAGCAGCTAACGATGCAGTTGTATTGTTTGTTGGTACTAAGAAACAAGCTGCTGACGCTGTTAAAGAAGAAGCAGAGCGTTCAGGTCAATACTACATCAACCACCGTTGGTTGGGTGGAACTCTTACTAACTGGGGAACTATCCAAAAACGTATTGCTCGTTTGAAAGAAATCAAACGTATGGAAGAAGAAGGAATCTTCGACGTTCTTCCTAAGAAAGAAGTTGCACTTCTTAACAAACAACGTGCACGTCTTGAAAAATTCTTGGGTGGTATCGAAGACATGCCTCGTATCCCAGATGTAATGTACGTAGTTGACCCACATAAAGAACAAATCGCTGTTAAAGAAGCTAAAAAATTGGGTATCCCAGTTGTAGCGATGGTTGACACAAACACTGATCCAGACGATATCGATGTAATCATCCCAGCTAACGATGACGCTATCCGCGCTGTTAAATTGATCACAGCTAAATTAGCTGACGCTATCATCGAAGGACGTCAAGGTGAAGATGCAGCAGCAGTTGAAGCAGAATTTGTAGCTTCAGAAGCTCAAGCTGACTCAATCGAAGAAATCGTTGAAGTTGTAGAAGGCGACAACGCTTAATTTATATAAGTAATCATTACCTAGGAGGGCGGGGCTTAGCCCGGCTCTCCTATTTTAAAAAATATAGGAGAATCAAAATGGCAGAAATTACAGCTAAACTTGTTAAAGAGTTACGTGAAAAATCTGGTGCTGGTGTTATGGACGCTAAGAAAGCATTGGTTGAAGTTGAAGGTGATATCGAAAAAGCGATCGAATTGCTTCGCGAAAAAGGTATGGCTAAGGCAGCTAAGAAAGCTGACCGTGTTGCAGCTGAAGGTTTGACTGGTGTATTTGTTAACGGTAACGTTGCAGCAGTAGTTGAAGTAAATGCTGAAACTGACTTCGTTGCGAAAAACGCTCAATTCGTTGACTTGGTAAACGCAACAGCTAAAGTAATTGCTGAAGGAAAACCAGCTAACAACGAAGAAGCACTTGCTTTGACAATGCCTTCAGGTGAAACTCTTGAAGCTGCATATGTATCTGCAACAGCTACAATCGGTGAAAAAATCTCATTCCGTCGTTTTGCTTTGCTTGAAAAAACAGATGCACAACACTTCGGAGCATACCAACACAATGGTGGACGTATCGGTGTTATCTCTGTAATCGAAGGTGGAGATGAAGCGCTTGCTAAACAAATCTCAATGCACATTGCTGCGATGAAACCAACAGTTCTTTCTTACAAAGAATTGGATGAGCAATTTGTTAAAGATGAGTTGGCACAATTGAACCACGTAATCGATCAAGATAACGAAAGCCGTGCAATGGTTGGTAAACCAGCTCTTCCACACTTGAAGTATGGATCAAAAGCACAATTGTCTGATGAAGTGATTGCTCAAGCTGAAGCTGACATCAAAGCTGAATTGGCTGCAGAAGGCAAACCAGAAAAAATCTGGGACAAAATCATCCCAGGTAAAATGGACCGCTTCATGCTTGACAACACTAAAGTTGACCAAGCATACACACTTCTTGCACAAGTATACATCATGGATGACAGCAAGACAGTTGAAGCTTACCTTGAATCAGTAAATGCTTCAGTAGTTGAGTTCGCTCGCTTTGAAGTTGGTGAAGGTATCGAGAAAGCTGCAAACGACTTTGAAGCAGAAGTTGCAGCTACAATGGCAGCAGCCTTGAATAACTAATAGAAAAGGAAGCAAATGGCTTCCTTTTTCTTTTGGTCTAGAGAGTAGGCTCTATATGAGTAAACAAAAAGCCCTTTAATAAGGGCTAAGTGCATTTAGGAGGCTACACTTCAAATTCATAGAGTGCTGTAGACAAATAACGTTCGCCGTTATCTGGTGCTAAAGCAAGTACTTTCTTACCTGTACCTAATTTCTTAGCAACTTCAATTGCCCCGTAAATCGCTGCAGCTGAAGAAATCCCAACAAGGAAGCCTTCTTTTCCACCAATTTCACGGCCAAGTGCTAGAGCATCATCTGACGTTACGCGGACGATACCATTATAGGCCTTTGTATCAAGTGTTTCAGGAATAAATCCAGCTGAGATGCCTTGAATTTTGTGAGGTCCTGGCTTTTCACCAGACAAGATAGCTGACTCGTCTGCCTCAACTGCATAAACTTGAATGTTTGGATTTGCTGCTTTAAGAGCGTGAGAAACACCTGAGATCGTTCCACCGGTGCCAACACCACCCACAAAAGCATCTAAACCATCAGAACCGAAAGCAGCCAGTATTTCAGCTCCTGTTGTTCTTTCGTGTACTTCTGGGTTAGCTGGATTATTAAATTGGAGTGGAAGGAAGCCGTCACGTTCAGCGGCGATTTCCTGAGCTTTGGCAATAGCCCCTTTCATTCCTTCGCTACCAGGAGTAAGGACGAGTTCAGCACCATAGGCTTGGATAATCTTACGTCTTTCCACACTCATCGTTTCAGGCATGACGATAACAACTTTATATCCTTTAGCAGCACCGACCCATGAAAGACCGATACCAGTGTTTCCACTCGTTGCTTCAACAATAGTAGCACCCGGTTTTAGAATACCATCTTGTTCCGCTTTTTCAATCATGCTAAGGGCAATACGGTCTTTTACTGACGATCCAGGGTTAAAAGCTTCTAGTTTAACATAGACATCTGCAGCCCCCTCTGGAACAATGTTGTTAAGTTTAACAATCGGTGTTTGTCCAATAAGTTCAGTGATATTGTTATAAATAGCCATAGATATACCTCTTTGTATAAGATGATACTAGTATAACGCGCTTAAGGCTATTTGTAAAATATAGAAATCCTATCAAAGTGATAGGATTTTTTTATATCAAAGGTCTAAGCCATTAATTTTTAATCGATTGTGATAAGCCAATTCTAATAAATAGGTGTAAAGAGGGAGGATGTCCGTTTTTTTAGGGAATTCAAATTTATGGAAACTCAGATGCTCATTATGTGCTTTTAGAAAGACATTTTCTAAATAAGTGATCGTAATCTCACTATCATCTATACCTGCTCCCGCAGTTTCCATTTCAACGTTTACAATGTTCATCAAAAAGAGTGACTTAACAGACACCTTGCGACCAGTGGCACCTTGCTTATCTGTAAAAATAATACGGATATTTGTAAAGATGATTGAATCACGAATAAGTTTATATCCACTTTGAATTTCTTCATTCTCTAGTAGGTATTGGCCATATTCTTTAATAAGAGTCTCTTTGTTTTCCTCGCTAAAATTTCCAGCAAGTCCTTGAAGAAATTTCCTAAAAGCCATACTTTCTCCTTTGTTTACACTAAGTTTACAGGGGCTTCAACTTCTCGTAAACCTTGATCTGTTAAAGTGATTTTTCCATTAAAGAACTCAACAAGAGCGGCTTTGATATTTTCTTTCTCTTCCTTATCAACATAGATCATTGTATCAACTTGATCTGTAAAATTTGTCTCGAGTTCTAAGAGTTTATGCTCTCTAAGGAAATTGCCATATTCTTGATACTGAGCGTAAGACATCTGAATGGCTATACCAGCCTGTTCTTTGATTTCAATAATGCCAATTTCTTTGACAGCCAAGGCCACACTACCTGCATAAGCACGAATTAAACCGCCAGCACCTAGTTTGATGCCACCAAAGTAGCGTGTCACTACCACACAGAGATTGGTTAGATTATGATTTTCTAAGACACCCAGCATAGGGACTCCAGCAGTACCACTAGGTTCCTCATCATCACTCGTACGCTTGATTTCACTGCGTTCCCCTAGAATAAAAGCAGAGCAGTTATGGGTGGCTTTATAGTGTTCTTTTTTGATGGTAGTGATGAAGTCACGAGCCTCTTCTTCGCTATAAACACGCTTGACATGACAGATAAATCGGGATTTTTTGATTTCTTCTTGGACCTGCCCATCCTCTTTAATTGTTCTAAATTCCATGATTTAATTGTACTAAAAAATTACCTAAAGCGCTAGATTTTTGCGAATATTAAAGTATGAAAGTAAATCCAAATTATCTCGGTCGCTTGTTTACTGATAAAGAATTAACTGAAGAAGAACGACAGGTAGCAGTGAGACTGCCAGCAATGAGAAAAGAGAAAGGGAAACTGTTTTGTCAACGTTGTAATAGTAGTATTCTAGAAGAATGGTATTTGCCTATTGGCGCCTACTATTGCAGGGAGTGCTTGCTGATGAAGCGAGTCAGGAGTGATCAAGCTTTATACTATTTTCCGCAGGAAGATTTTCCTAAGCAAGATGTTCTCAAATGGCGTGGTCAGTTAACCCCTTTTCAGGAAAAGGTATCAGAGGGGTTGATTCGAGCAGTCGAAAAGAAAGAACCGATTTTAGTTCATGCTGTGACAGGAGCTGGAAAGACAGAGATGATTTATCAAGTTGTGGCCAAAGTGATTGATGATGGTGGTGCAGTTTGTTTAGCCAGTCCTCGAATTGATGTATGTTTAGAACTGTGTAAGCGACTGCAGAATGACTTTGCTTGCGATATAGCGCTACTCCATGGCGAATCAGAGCCCTATTTTCGAACTCCCTTAGTAGTTGCGACAACTCATCAGTTATTAAAATTTTATCATGCTTTTGATTTGTTGATAGTGGATGAGGTAGATGCCTTTCCTTATGTTGACAACACTATGCTTTACTATGCTGTAAAGAATAGTGCAAAGGAGGATGGATTAAGGATATTCCTTACAGCAACTTCTACAGATGAGTTAGATAGGAAGGTTCGCACAGGAGAATTAAAACGATTAAGCTTGCCGAGACGGTTTCATGGAAATCCTTTGATTATTCCTAAACCAGTCTGGTTATCAGATTTTAATCACTGTTTAGAGAAAAGTCAGTTGTCATCCAAGTTAAAGACCTACATTGAGAAACAGAGAAGAACAGGTTATCCTTTGCTGATTTTTGCATCGGAGATTAAAAAAGGCGAAAAACTAAAAGAAATCTTGAAGGAGCAGTACCCGAATGAGAATATCGGCTTTGTGTCTTCTGTGACAGAAGACCGATTAGAGCAGGTGCAAGCTTTTCGAGATGGAGAACTAACAATACTGATCAGTACGACAATCTTGGAACGCGGGGTTACCTTCCCTTGTGTGGATGTTTTCGTAGTAGAAGCTAATCATCGTCTCTTTACCAAGTCTAGTTTGATTCAGATTGGAGGGCGAGTTGGACGCAGTATGGATAGACCAGCTGGTGAGTTGCTCTTCTTTCATGATGGATTAAATGTTTCTATCAAAAAGGCAATCAAGGAAATCAAGCAGATGAATAAGGAGGCAGGGTTATGAACTGTTTATTATGTGGCCAGACTACAAAGAGTGAGCTGACTTTTAGCAGTCTCTTCCTTTTGAAGGATGACTGCAGTTATCTTTGCTCAGCTTGTGCTTCTAATTTTGAGAAGATTGGTGAGAATTATTGTCCAAACTGTATGAAAACAGGGGTGTCAACTCAATGTCAAGATTGTAAACTTTGGTGTAAAGAAGGAGTTCACGTTGATCATAAGGCAATCTTTACCTATAATCAAGCTATGAAAGACTTTTTCAGTAGATATAAGTTTGATGGCGATTTTTTGCTTAGAAAAGTTTTTGCTTCCGTTCTTGCTGAGGAGCTGAAAAAGTATAGAGGATATCAATTTGTGTTGATTCCCCTAAGTCCTGAAAGGTTGCTTGAGAGGGGATTTAACCAGGTTGAAGGTTTGGTTGAGGCAGCAGGCTTTTCTTTTAAAGATATATTAGGAAAAAGAGAAGAGAGCGCTAGTTCTTCTAAAAGCCGTTTGGAAAGGTTAGCTACTGAAATTCCATTTTTTATTAAAGATGGAATCTCACTTCCTAAGAAGATTTTGCTGATTGATGACATCTATACAACAGGGGCAACTGTGAATCGTGTGAAACGACTTTTGGCAGAAGCAGGTGCTTTGGAAGTTAAAACTTTTTCCCTTGTAAGATGAGGAAAAAATTTGCAAAATGAAAATGAAAGCGTTATAATATAGTTAGAAAAACAAAAATGTTTAGAAAGAAGGTACTTATATGATTAAATATAGTATCCGTGGTGAAAACCTAGAAGTAACAGAAGCAATTCGTGATTATGTAGTTTCTAAACTCGAAAAGATCGAAAAGTATTTCCAACCTGAGCAGGAGTTGGATGCACGTGTGAACTTGAAAGTTTACCGTGAAAAAACAGCAAAGGTTGAAGTAACAATTCCAATTGGATCTATTACTCTTCGTGCTGAGGATATTTCTCAAGATATGTATGGCTCTATCGATCTTGTAACAGATAAAATTGAACGTCAGATTCGTAAAAATAAAACTAAAATCGAACGTAAGAATAAAAATAAAGTTGCGACAAGTCAACTCTTTACAGATGCTCTAGTTGAAGATGCAAATGTTGTGCAACCAAAAGTTGTTCGTTCAAAACAAATTGATTTGAAACCAATGGATTTAGAAGAAGCTCTTCTCCAAATGGATTTATTGGGACATGATTTCTTTATCTATGTAGATGTAGAAGATCAAACAACTAATGTTTTGTATCGCCGTGAAGATGGTGAAGTCGGTTTGTTAGAAGTGAAAGAATCATAAAATAGAATTTTTAAAGTGGTTTACACCAGTGTAAACCACTTTTGTATTGCATTATTATAAAAGGTATAAACGAGGGCAGTTATGAAAGACGTGGTGATTGTTTCAGCAGTGCGAACTCCAATAGGCTCCTTTGGAGGAAGTTTGAAGAATGTTTCAGCTGTTGATTTGGGAGCTTTGGTTATTAAGAGTGCTTTGGAAAAAGCCAATGTCAAACCAGAGCAGGTAGACGAAGTGATTATGGGGAATGTCCTAGGCGCAGGTTTAGGTCAAAACGTAGCTCGTCAAATGAGCGTTCATGCAGGATTCTCTGAATTTACACCAGCCTTTACTATCAACAAGGTTTGTGGTTCCGGTTTGAAGGCCGTTCAGTTGGCTGCTCAAGCGATTCGATGTGGCGATGCAGATATTATCGTAGCTGGTGGTGCAGAAAACATGAGTCAGGCTCCATACGTTTTGCCAAGTTTCCGTTGGGGTGGTCGTATGGGAGATTCGAAAGTGGTAGATACCATGATTAAGGACGGTTTGTCTGATGCCTTTAACGAATACCATATGGGGATTGCAGCTGAAAATGTGGCTGAAGAATATGGTATCAGTCGAGAAGAACAAGATGCTCTTGCTTTAGAGTCACAAAAACGAGCAGTTGCAGCTATAGAATCTGGACGCTTTAAAGAAGAGATAGTGCCAGTGGTCATTCCTCGATGCAAAGGCAATCCTATCGTTTTTGATACAGATGAATATCCTAGAAAAGATACTAGCTTAAAGAGTTTGTCTAAGCTAGATCCTGTTTTCAAAAAAGACGGTTCTGTCACAGCGGGAAATGCTTCAGGAATCAATGACGGGGCAGCAGCTGTCTTAATCATGAGTTCTGAAAAAGCTGAAGAATTAGGACTTTCAGTGATTGCCCGCATTCGTTCGTATGCAAGTGCAGGTTTGGATCCTAAGATGATGGGATGTGGACCGATTTATGCGACTCGCAAGGCTCTTGAAAAAGGCAATTTGACAGTTGAAGATCTCGACTTGATTGAGTCAAATGAAGCTTTTGCTGCCCAGGCTTGTGCAGTTGGTAAAACACTTGGTTTCAACACAGATATTGTCAACGTCAATGGTGGCGCCATTGCTCTTGGTCACCCAATTGGGGCTTCCGGTTGCCGTATCCTAGTAACGCTGGTACATGAGATGATGAAACGTGATGCTAAAACTGGCTTAGCAACTCTCTGTATCGGAGGAGGGATGGGGACTGCCCTTATCGTGGAACGCTAGGTGTTAGTGATCTGAACACGTGGGTAGGAGGGTGATGATTCCCTCCTCTTTTTGTGTCTGAAGTTAGAGAAATCAATCATGAAAGAAGGGCTTGCATCTTTTAAAAGGTCGCTTTTTAAGGGTTTTTGTGATATAATAATGCGCAAGAGGTTTAGAATGAAAAAAAATAATTTAATCCCGTTTTCTGCGGTCTTGCTAGGACTTGCAACTTTCGGAATCTTAACTTTGCTGATTATTTTTTCACAAAATAATGTTGTAACAATCAGTGTCTTGTTTTTATTTGTACTTCTTTATTTGCTTTTATTCGTTTGGCAAAAAAAACAGTATGAAAAGAGCGAAATTGAACAAATCCAATATGTAAATCACCAAGCTGAAGATAGCTTAAACACGCTGCTCGAACAAATGCCGGTTGGTGTTCTGAAATTAGACCTATCTACTGGCGAAGTGGAATGGTTTAATCCTTATGCTGAGTTGATTTTGACTACTGAAGAAGGCGAAATTGATGTTGAGTTAATTCAAACCATCATCAAGGCTTCTGTTGGGAATCCTGGTTCGTATGCTACCTTGGGCGAAACACGATATGCTGTTCATATGGACAAGGCTTCGGGTGTTTTGTATTTCTTTGATGTTTCTGGGGAGTACGAAGCAACTGTCGAATTGGTAACTAGCCGTCCGGTCATTGGAGTCATCTCGGTAGATAACTATGATGATTTGGAGGATGCGACGTCTGACTCTGATATCAGCCATATCAATAGCTTTGTAGCTAATTTTGTTTCAGAATTTGCTAGTAAGTATGCTATGTTTTCTCGACGTGTGGGGATGGATCGTTTTTATGTATTCACAGATTACACGGTACTAGAGGAATTGATGAATGATAAATTCTCTGTTATTGATACTTTCCGAGAAGAATCAAAACAGAGGCATCTACCCCTAACTTTAAGTATGGGATTTTCTTATGGTGATGGAAACCATGAAGAGATTGGGAAAATTGCCTTGCTCAACTTGAACTTAGCAGAAGTTCGCGGTGGTGACCAGGTGGTGGTCAAGGAAAATAACGAAACCAAGAATCCAGTCTACTTCGGTGGAGGAACTGCTGCGTCTATTAAACGTACTCGCACACGTACGAGAGCCATGATGACAGCCATTTCTGATAAGATTCGAAGTGTTGACCAGGTTTTTGTAGTCGGTCATAAAAATCTAGACATGGATGCTTTGGGCTCTGCTGTCGGTATGCAGTTGTTTGCAAGTAATATTATCGAGAACAGTTATGCTGTCTACGATGCAGACCATATGCCAGCAGATATCGAACGTGCTATTCAGTTCTTGAAGAAGGAAGATGTCACGAAACTTTTATCTCTTACAGATGCGATGAAGTTAGTTACAAACCGTTCATTATTGATTCTAGTGGATCATTCCAAGACGGCTTTGACCTTGTCAAAAGATTTTTATGATTTGTTCACTCAAACTATTGTTATTGACCATCATAGACGTGATCAGGATTTCCCTGAGAATGCAGTCATCACCTATATTGAAAGTGGGGCAAGTAGTGCCAGTGAGTTGGTCACAGAATTGATTCAGTTCCAAAATTCTAAGAAGAATCGTTTGAGTCGTATGCAGGCCAGTGTTTTGATGGCTGGTATGATGCTGGATACCAAGAATTTCACATCTCGCGTGACGAGCCGAACCTTTGATGTGGCTAGCTATCTGAGAACACGGGGAAGTGACAGTATTGCTATCCAGGAGATTGCTGCGACAGATTTTGAAGAGTACCGTGAGGTAAATGAACTCATTTTACAAGGTCGTAAGTTAGGTTCAGATATCTTGATTGCCCAAGCTAAGGACTCAACGACTTATGACACAGTTGTTATCAGTAAGGCTGCCGATGCTATGTTGGCTATGTCTGGTATTGAAGCCAGCTTCGTTCTAGCAAAAAATACACAAGGATTTATCTCTATCTCGGCTCGAAGTCGTAGTAAAATCAATGTGCAACGCATTATGGAAGAGCTGGGTGGCGGTGGTCACTTTAATCTAGCAGCTGCGCAAATCGAGGATATGAGTTTGTCAGAAGCAGGAGAAAAATTGACTCAACTAATCTTGGAAGAACTAAAGGAAAAGGAGAAAGAAGAATGAAAGTAATCTTTTTAGCAGATGTTAAAGGAAAAGGGAAGAAAGGCGAAATTAAGGAAGTACCAACTGGCTACGCTCAAAACTTCCTGATTAAAAAGAATTTGGCCAAGGAAGCGACTGCTCAAGCAGTGGGTGAGTTGCGTGGAAAACAAAAATCAGAAGAAAAGGCTCATGCAGAGATGATTGCTGAAGCAAAAGCCATCAAGGCCAAGCTAGAAGCAGAAGAAACTGTTGTAGAGTTTGTTGAAAAGGTTGGACCAGATGGACGTACATTTGGCTCCATCACTAACAAGAAAATTGCAGAAGAATTGCAAAAGCAGTTTGGTATTAAGATTGACAAACGCAATATTCAAGTGCAAGCACCAATTCGAGCAGTAGGTTTGATTGATGTACCAGTGAAGATCTATCAAGATGTTACAAGTGTCATCAATCTTCGTGTAAAAGAAGGTTAAGTTTACAACTTCTTGACAAGATTGTAAAAGGAAGGAAAGTCGGATGGCAGAAGTAGAGGAACTGCGAGTTCAACCTCAGGATATTTTAGCAGAACAATCTGTTCTGGGGGCTATTTTTATAGATGAGAGTAAGCTCGTTTTTGTCCGAGAATACATTGATTCTCGTGACTTCTTTAAGTATGCTCATCGGTTGATTTTCCAAGCGATGGTAGATTTGTCGGATCGTGGGGAAGCGATTGATGCGACGACGGTTCGAACGATTTTGGATAGCCAAGGGGATCTCCAAAATATTGGTAGCTTGTCTTATCTTGTTGAAATTGTCAACTCAGTACCAACTTCAGCCAATGCAGAATATTATGCTAAAATTGTAGCCGAAAAGGCTATGCTACGTCGCTTGATTTCCAAGTTGACAGAGTCTGTCAACCAAGCTTATGAGGCTTCTAAGCCTGCAGATGAAATCATCGCTCAGGCTGAAAAGGGACTCATTGATGTTAGCGAAAACGCCAATCGTAGTGGATTCAAGAACATCCGTGATATTCTAAATATCAACTTTGGGAATCTAGAAGTTCGGTCACAACAAACAACGGATATCACTGGTATTGCAACGGGCTACCGTGATTTGGACCATATGACGACAGGTCTCCATGAGGAGGAACTAATTATCCTAGCGGCGCGACCAGCGGTTGGTAAGACGGCCTTTGCTTTGAACATTGCTCAGAACATCGGGACTAAGTTGGACAAGACGGTTGCTATCTTTTCGCTAGAAATGGGTGCGGAAAGTCTAGTAGACCGTATGTTGGCGGCCGAAGGTTTGGTGGAGTCCCATTCTATCCGTACAGGTCAATTGACTGATGAGGAGTGGCAAAAGTATACCATTGCTCAAGGGAACCTAGCCAACGCGAGTATCTATATCGATGATACGCCAGGAATTCGAATCACGGAAATTCGTTCGCGCTCACGCAAACTAGCTCAAGAAACAGGCAATCTAGGCTTGATTTTGATCGACTACCTACAGCTTATTACAGGGACTGGTCGTGAGAATCGCCAACAAGAAGTCTCTGAAATTTCTCGTCAGCTAAAAATTCTAGCCAAGGAATTGAAAGTTCCAGTCATTGCTCTTAGTCAGTTATCTCGTGGAGTAGAACAGCGTCAGGATAAGAGACCAGTCTTGTCTGATATTCGTGAATCGGGTTCTATCGAGCAGGATGCAGATATTGTAGCCTTTCTATACCGTGACGACTACTACGATCGTGCGGGTGAAGAAGAGGAAGGAATTCCAAATAACAAGGTTGAGGTTATCATCGAGAAAAACCGTAGTGGAGCTCGTGGAACGGTGGAATTGATTTTCCAAAAAGAATACAATAAATTTTCAAGTATCTCAAAGAGGGAGGCATAAGATGTCAGATGCATTTACAGATGTAGCCAAGATGAAAAAAATCAAAGAAGAGATCAAGGCACATGAGGGACAAGTCGTTGAAATGACTTTGGAGAATGGCCGTAAGCGCCAAAAAAATAGATTGGGTAAGCTAATTGAGGTTTATCCATCTCTATTTATCGTTGAATTTGGCGATGTTGAGGGAGATAAACAAGCTAATGTTTACGTTGAATCCTTCACCTACTCAGATATCTTGACAGAAAAGAACTTGATTCGCTATCTAGACTAAGAATCCTAAAATGAAGTGAGCTTTGCTCACTTTTTTCTTTTTCTCCCGAATAGTATAAACGAGGGTAACCTCGGAAATATATATTATTAAGGAGAATGAATGACGTTTTTTAAATCAGGAGTTAAGAAGAGTAGATGTAATCAGTTGGGTGTAGGGCTGGCTACTTTGTTCGTTACAAGTACCTTTTTATTTGGTGGAGAATCGGTTCAGGCTGATAGTGTAGCGCGTGGTGATGACTATCCGCTTCACTACAAAAATGGTAGTGTTGAAATCGATCAGTGGCGGATGTATTCTCGCCAGTGTACCTCTTTTGCGGCCTTTCGTTTGAGTAGTGTAAATGGCTTTGAGATTCCTCCTGCCTATGGAAATGCGAATGAATGGGGACATCGTGCAAGGCGAGAAGGCTACCGTGTGGATACTAAGCCAGAAGTTGGGGCTATTGCTTGGTCGACAGAAGGTTATTATGGGCACGTGGCCTGGGTATCAAATGTGTCGGGGGATACGATTGAAATCGAAGAGTATAACTATGGGGTTCGAGAAAAGTATAATCGTCGAAAAGTCAAGGCTAGTTCGATGACAGGTTTTATTCATTTCAAGGATTTATCTACTAGCCATAGTGCGGGTGAGAATGCTCGTAGCTCAGAGCTTCCGTCTAGTGGGACAATAGTATTCACGGGGAAATCGCCGATTATGGACCAACCGTCAAGTACAGGACAGGTTATTGACTACTATTATGCTGGTGAGAGTGTGAGTTATGATCAAGTTCTTGAAAAGGATGGTTATAAGTGGCTCGGCTATCTATCCTACAGTGGTGCTAGAAGATATGTGCAGTATGCAGAGTTAAGCAATACAGTGAAAGGCTGGAAAAAAGAAGGAGGGAGTTGGTATTACCGAGAGAATGGTAAGCTAGCGACAGGATGGAAAAAAGTTAATGGCAATTGGTATCATTTAAAAGAAAATGGGACCATGTCAACTGGCTGGATTAAGGATGGCTCTCACTGGTATTATCTAAAGGCTTCGGGTGAGATGCAGACGGGATGGGTTAAAGACAAGGGAACTTGGTATTACTTAGAGGAATCTGGCCGGATGAAAGCTAGTCAATGGTTCCAAGTCTCGGGGAAACATTACTATGTTGATGCTTCGGGAGCCTTAGCTGTTAATACGATTATTGATGGCTACAGACTAGACAGTAATGGGGTAAGAATAGGAAGTGTTTCTTAAACATCATACAAGCTTTCTTCTTGTTTATAAAATTTTAAAATGGATATCGAATTAGTCGACGTCCTTTTTATAGTATAATATAATAATATTATACTATAAAAGAGGCTTTGTCTAATGGACAAGAAGAAAGTTATTTTAACAAGTTTAGCAAGTGCAGCTGTATTGGGTGCTAGTGTACTCGTTTCACAGCCTTCAGTAGTTAAGGCAGATGAAGGGAAAGCAGAAGAGCAGGCAGTTGTTCCTGCACAACCACAAGCTGGAACAGAAGGGGAGAGCGGTGCTCAAACTGAAAAGGGAACAGAAAACGCTAGTCCAGCTAATCTTGGTGAGACAAATCCAGCTAAAATGACCAAAGAAGAGTTGATGAAGGCTTTGGATGAACTTGAGGAACAGGCTATTAGTGATATTAAGGATAAGGAAGCGATTGAGGACAAAGAGGATGCAGCTGAAGCTGTGAAGGAATATATCGGTAAGATGTATATTTCAGATACTCTTGAGTCTGGAGAGCTCAGCTTAGATAATATCATCGCTGAATTGCCAGAAGGTGCAGAAGATAAAGCAGTGGTAACAGGTCCTGAAGTTCGAACTAATAAAAAATTATCTACTGAGGAGAAGGCTCTACTAGACCAGGCTGAAAAAGATGCCAAAGAACAAGTTTCTCAAGCGACGGATGCTCTGGTTCAAGCCCTAGAATCTCTTGAAAATGCTGTAATTGAAGATATTAAAAAAGACGCTTCAATCACCAATAAAGAAGCGGCTATCAAAGAAGCCAAAGAAGAGATTGGTAAAGAAGATCTTTTGAAGGCTATCGCAGATGAGGATTTGGAGATTGGTGATGTTATTGTAGATTGGCCAGCAGATACGAGCGAGCACAAAACAGTAGCTGAACCTGTATCAGAATTCACAGATGAAGACCAAGCTAAGTTAGACGAAGCTGATAAAGAGGCTCAGGTTGATGCAGCCAAAGTTCGCTCAGATTTAATCGCTACCCTAGAAAAAATTGAAAAAGAGACCATCGACGACATCAACAAAGATGTCACTATCACTGATAAGGAAGCGGCGATTAAGGCAGCTAAAGAAGTGATTGGCAAGGATGCTATCTTGAAAGCTATCGAAGAAGGCGACATCGAAGCGTCAGATTTGTTAGATGATTTCTTGGCAGAAGACAGTGATCAGGTAATACCAGCTGAAGCGATGAGCCAAGAAGATTTCTCAAGTCAAGACCAAGCTAAACTCACTGCAGCAGATAAGGAAGCAGCCGAGGAGGCTAAGAAAGAGGAAGAAGCTAAGCAAGCTGCAGAAGCTAAGGCTCACAGCGAATTGTTGACTGCTCTTGAAGGTATCGAAAAATCAACCATTGATGACATCACCAAGGATGCCACTATCACTGATAAGGAAGCGGCGATTAAGGCGGCTAAAGAAGTGATTGGCAAGGATGCTATCTTGAAAGCTATCGAAGATGGCGATATCGAAGCGTCCAACTTGCTGGCAGATTTCTTGACAGAAGACAGTGATCAAGTAACACCAGCTGAAGCAAAAACTCAATCTCAACTTTCAAGCCAAGACCAAGCCAAACTTGCTGCAGCAGATAAGGAAGGAGCTGAGGAAGCAGCAAAAGTTCGCTCAGATTTAATCGCTACCCTAGAAAAAATTGAAAAAGAGACCATCGACGACATCACCAAGGATGCCACTATCACTGATAAGGAAGCAGCGATTAAGGCGGCTAAAGAAGTGATTGGCAAGGACGGTATCTTGAAAGCTATCGAAGATGGAGATATTGAAGCATCTGACTTGTTAGATGATTTCTTGGCAGAAGACAGCGATCAGGTGACACCGGCCGAAGCGATGAGCCAAGAAGATTTCTCAAGCCAAGACCAAGCTAAACTGGCTGCAGCCGACAAGGAAGCAGCAGAAGAGGCAGCAAAAGTTCGCTCAGATTTAATCGCTACCTTAGAAAAAATTGAAAAAGAGACAATCGACGACATCAACAAAGGTGTCACTATCACTGATAAGGAAGCGGCGATTAAGGCAGCTAAAGAAGTGATTGGCAAGGACGGCATCTTGAAAGCTATCGAAGAAGGTGACATTGATGCCTCAGACTTGTTAGATGATTTCTTGGCAGAAGACAGCGATCAGGTGACACCAGCCGAAGCGATGAGCCAAGAAGATTTCTCAAGTCAAGACCAAGCTAAACTGGCTGCAGCGGACAAGGAAGCAGCGGAAGAAAATAGTAATGCGAAAAAACTTGAGCTAAGTAAATTAGAAGAGCAAGTTGCTAAGATTAAAGTGCAATTATCAAGTTTACAAGTTTCTGGTGACAAGAATAGTCAAGTCAAAGACTTGCAACAAGCTTTAGTAGACTATGAGAATGCTATTAAGACTCTAAGCAGTGTCATGTTAGCTGTTCTTGAAATTGAAGACTTTAAAGGTGGGGTGAACGCAGTAGAAGCTGCAACTGCAGAGTTGCCAGAATACAACAAAGGTGCAAATGCGGTAGAAGCTACTGTAAATGAACTCCCAGCCTATGCAGAAAGTGGCGCTCCAGTCGTAGCGAACGTTCCAGCTTACGGAGAAAGCGGTACCCCAATAGTAAACAATGCTCTGCCTTATGCAGAAAGTGGCGCTCCAGCCGTAGCGAATGTTCCAGCTTACGGAGAAAGCGGTACACCAATAGTAAGCAACACTCTGCCTTATGCAGAAAGTGGCGCCCCGGCCGTAGCAAATGTTCCAGCTTACGGAGAAAGTGGTACCCTAATAGTAAACAATGCTCTGCCTTATGCAGAAAGCGGTGCTCCGGCAGTGACTACTATTCCAGCCTATGCTGAAAAGATTGAACCTGCAGTAAATGAAGTTCCAGAATACACTGGCAGTGTAGCTCCTTTGGCTACAAATCCTACTCTTGGAACAGAACAAGATCGTACTTACAGAGCGCCTGCAGCAACGGATGAACAACTCCTTCCAAATACAGGAAGCAAAGATGCTTCAGCAGTTGCATCGCTAGGATTTATTGGTCTCCTTCTTGGTTTGCTACCATTGCAAAGAGAAAATTGAACAAATAAATCGCATGAAATCAATAAAAGAAAAGGATTTGAATGGTCCTTTTCTTTTTTATGGTGAAATAGGGACAAGTCCATGTTTTTCAGCTCTTTCCGATGGTATTTTTCCTTGCTTTCCTTTATAATGGGTGTATGGACAAGAAAAAATTATTATTAATCGATGGATCTTCTGTTGCTTTTCGAGCTTTTTTTGCGCTCTATCAGCAGTTGGATCGTTTTAAAAATGCTAATGGCCTTCATACCAATGCAATCTATGGCTTTCAACTCATGTTGAATCATGTTTTGGAGCGAGTTGAACCCAGCCATGTTTTGGTAGCTTTTGATGCTGGTAAGACGACTTTTAGAACAGAGATGTATGCAGACTACAAGGGTGGCCGTGCTAAAACTCCAGATGAGTTTCGTGGGCAATTTCCCTTCATTCGTGAGTTGTTAGACCATCTTGGGATTCGCCATTATGAGTTGGCCCAGTATGAAGCCGATGATATCATCGGGACTCTAGGCCGTTTGGCTGAGAAGGATTCTTTTGATGTGACTATCGTTAGCGGAGACAAGGACTTGATCCAGTTGACGGATGAGCATACGGTGGTCGAGATTTCCAAAAAAGGTGTGGCTGAGTTTGAGGCCTTTACGCCGGACTATCTCATGGAAAAGATGGGCCTCACGCCAGCTCAGTTTATTGATCTTAAGGCCCTGATGGGGGATAAGTCTGATAATATCCCTGGTGTCACGAAAATCGGTGAAAAGACGGGCATTAAGCTCTTGTTAGAACATGGGTCTCTTGAAGATATTTATGAAAATATCGATAGCATGAAGGCTTCTAAGATGAAGGAAAATCTCATCAATGATAAGGAACAGGCCTTTTTGTCAAAAACACTGGCGACCATTGATACCAAGGCACCGATTGAGATTGGCCTTGATGATTTGGTATATAATGGCCCAGATGTGGAAAATCTCGGGAAATTCTACGATGAGATGGGCTTCAAACAGCTCAAACAAGCTCTAAATGTTTCGTCGAAGGATGCGCCTGAGAGCTTGGATTTCACTATTGTTGACCAAGTCAGTCAAGACATGCTGAGTGCCGACTCTATCTTCCACTTTGAACTCTTTGGTGAAAATTACCATACAGATGATTTGGTTGGTTTTGCCTGGTCCTGTGGGGATAAACTTTACACTACAGATAAACTTGAGCTCTTGCAGGAGCCGATTCTCAAGGATTTTCTAGAAAAAACACCTCTGAAAGTGTATGACTTTAAGAAAGCGAAGGTTCTTTTAAATCGCTTGGGCTTGAACCTGCAGGCCCCTGCTTTTGACAGTCGCTTGGCCAAATACCTCCTCTCTACTGTCGAGAATAATGAAATCTCAACTATTGCGAATCTCTATGGCCAGACTTATCTGGCTGATGATGAGACTTTCTACGGTAAGGGGGTCAAGAAAGCTATCCCTGAGAGAGAGAAATTCTTGGAGCATTTGGCTCGCAAGGTTGCTGTATTGGTTGAGACTGAACCGGTTTTACTTGAAAAACTCAGTGAACATGGGCAGTTAGATCTCCTCTATGACATGGAGCAACCTCTGGCTTTTGTCCTTGCTAAGATGGAAATTGCTGGGATCAAGGTCAAAAAAGAAACCCTGCTTGAGATGCAGGCTGAAAATGAGGTCGTCATTGAGCAACTCACTCAAGAGATTTATAAGCTAGCTGGTGAAGAGTTTAATATCAACTCGCCTAAACAACTTGGTGAATTGCTTTTTGAAAAGCTCGGTCTCCCTCTCGAATACACCAAGAAAACCAAGACAGGTTATTCGACAGCGGTGGATGTGCTAGAGCGTCTGGCTCCTATTGCACCAATTGTTAAGAAAATCCTAGATTACCGTCAGATTGCCAAGATTCAATCGACTTATGTGGTTGGCTTGCAGGACTGGATTTTGGATGATGGCAAGATTCATACGCGCTATGTACAGGACTTGACTCAGACAGGTCGTCTGTCTAGTGTGGATCCAAACTTGCAAAATATTCCTGTACGTTTGGAACAAGGTCGTTTGATTCGTAAGGCTTTCGTACCTGAATGGGAGGATAGTGTTCTTCTTAGCTCGGACTATTCACAGATTGAGTTGCGCGTCTTGGCACATATCTCTAAAGATGAGCACTTGATTAAGGCCTTTCAAGAGGGAGCTGACATCCATACTTCAACGGCCATGCGGGTCTTTGGCATTGAACGCCCTGAGGATGTGACTCCAAACGACCGTCGTAATGCCAAGGCGGTTAACTTTGGAGTGGTTTACGGGATTTCAGACTTTGGCTTGTCTAATAATCTGGGCATCAGCCGTAAGGAAGCAAAAGCCTACATTGATACTTACTTTGAACGCTTCCCAGGTATTAAAAACTACATGGATGAGGTGGTGCGTGAGGCGCGTGATAAGGGCTATGTAGAGACCCTCTTCAAGCGTCGTCGTGAGTTACCAGATATCAATTCGCGCAACTTCAACATTCGTGGTTTTGCAGAGCGGACTGCCATCAACTCTCCTATCCAGGGCTCAGCAGCAGATATTCTTAAGATTGCTATGATTCAGCTAGATAAGGCTCTAGTTGAAGGTGGTTATCAGACCAAGATGCTGTTGCAAGTGCACGATGAAATCGTCCTTGAGGTTCCGAAATCAGAACTAGCAGCCGTTAAAGCTCTAGTGAAACAAACCATGGAAGAAGCCATCCAGCTCAGTGTTCCCCTTATCGCAGATGAGAATGAAGGAGCAACCTGGTACGAGGCTAAATAAGAAAGTTATGAAAGAGTTTGAAGCATTTGCCTTCAAACTCTTTTTCATAGTTTTCTGTAAGCAGTTTCCTTGACTTTCCCTTGTATTTGCGTTACTATATGTCCATATAAGATATGGGAGTCTGTGTACAGTCTGAGAGGAAGTGTTAAACTTCGACCGCACCTGATTTGGGTAATGCCAGCGTAGGGAACGATACTTAGCCGAATTCTGCACCTTTTCCATATATGGCAAAGGTTTTTCTTTTTGTCAAAAGAAAAACTGAGAAGAGGAGGTTTTTATGAAAGCAAGCATTGCCTTACAAGTCTTGCCCCTATCACAGGGGATTGATCGAATTGTTGTTATCGATCAAGTGATTGCTTATCTGCAAACTCAATTCGTGACCATGGTGGTGACACCCCTTGAAACGGTCTTTGAAGGGGAGTTTGATGAGCTCATGCGCATTCTCAAAGAAGAGCTTGAAGTGGCAGGGCAGGAAGCAGATAATGTCTTTGCCAATGTCAAAATAAATGTAGGAGAGATTTTAAGCATTGATGAGAAACTTGAAAAGTATGAAGAGACGACAGATTAGTCTTTTGGGATTTCTCGGAGTCTTGTCGGTCTGGCAGTTAGCGGGAATATTCAAACTTTTACCCAAGTTTATCCTGCCAACCCCTTTTGAAATTCTTCAGTCCGTTGTTCGTGATAGAGAATTTCTCTGGCACCATAGCTGGGCGACCTTGAGAGTGGCTTTGCTGGGGCTGGTTTTAGGAGTCTTGATTGCTTGCCTCATGGCGGTGCTTATGGACAGTCTGACTTGGCTCAATGATCTTATCTATCCTATGATGGTGGTTGTTCAGACCATTCCGACCATTGCCATAGCCCCAATTTTAGTCTTGTGGCTAGGCTATGGGATTTTGCCCAAGATTGTCTTGATAATCTTGACGACAACTTTCCCTATCATTGTCAGTATTTTGGATGGATTTAGGCATTGTGACAAGGATATGCTGACCTTGTTTAGTCTGATGCGAGCCAAGCCTTGGCAAATCCTGTGGCATTTTAAAATCCCGGTTAGTCTGCTCTACTTTTATGCAGGCCTGAGAGTCAGTGTCTCCTACGCCTTTATCACAACAGTGGTATCTGAGTGGTTGGGAGGCTTTGAAGGACTAGGTGTCTACATGATTCAGTCCAAGAAACTGTTTCAGTATGATACCATGTTTGCCATTATTATTCTGGTGTCAATTATCAGCCTTCTCGGTATGAAGTTGGTCGATATTAGTGAAAAATATGTGATTAAATGGAAACGTCCCTAAGATAAGGATGTTTTAGAAAAAGAAAAGAGGAAATGAAAATGAAGAAAACATGGAAAGTATTTTTGATGCTTGTAACAGCTCTTGTAGCTGTCGTGCTTGTGGCTTGTGATCAAGGAACTGCTTCTAAGGACAATAAAGAAGCAGAAGTCAAGAAGATTGACTTTATCCTAGACTGGACACCAAATACCAACCACACAGGGCTTTATGTTGCTAAGGAAAAAGGTTATTTCAAAGAAGCTGGAGTGGATGTTGATTTGAAATTGCCACCAGAAGAAAGCTCATCTGACTTGGTGATTAATGGCAAGGCACCATTTGCAGTGTATTTCCAAGATTACATGGCTAAGAAATTGGAAAAAGGGGCAGGAATCACTGCCGTTGCCGCTATCGTTGAGCACAATACATCTGGAATCATCTCACGTAAATCGGACAATGTCACCAGTCCAAAAGACTTGGTTGGCAAGAAATACGGGACCTGGAATGACCCAACGGAACTGGCTATGTTGAAAACCTTGGTAGAATCACAAGGTGGAGACTTTGAAAAGGTTGAAAAAGTACCAAACAACGACTCAAACTCGATTATACCAATTGCCAATGGCGTCTTTGACACTGCTTGGATCTACTACGGTTGGGATGGTATTCTTGCCAAATCGCAAGGCGTAGACGCTAATTTTATGTACTTGAAAGACTATGTCAAGGAGTTTGACTACTATTCACCAGTTATCATCGCAAACAACGACTATCTCAAAGACAACAAGGAAGAAGCTCACAAAGTCATCCAAGCCATCAAAAAAGGCTACCAATATGCTATGGAACACCCAGAAGAAGCAGCAGATATCCTCATTAAGAATGCACCTGAACTCAAGGAAAAACGTGACTTTGTCATTGAATCTCAAAAATACTTGTCGAAAGAATATGCAAGCGACAAGGAAAAATGGGGACAATTTGACGCAGAACGCTGGAATGCCTTCTACAAGTGGGATAAAGAAAATGGCATCCTCAAAGAAGACTTGACTGACAAAGGCTTCACCAATGAATTTGTGAAATAATGACAGAGATTAAACTAGAACATGTAAGCTATGCCTATGGTGAGGAGAATATTTTAGAGGACATCAACCTACAGGTGACTTCAGGTGAAGTGGTTTCTATCCTAGGTCCAAGTGGTGTTGGAAAGACCACTCTCTTTAACCTTATTGCTGGGATTTTAGAAGTCCAGTTTGGGCGAATTGTCCTTGATGGCGAGGAGAATCCTAAGGGGCGCGTGAGTTATATGTTGCAAAAGGATCTCCTTTTGGAGCACAAGACGGTGCTTGGCAATATCATCCTGCCCCTCTTGATTCAAAAGGTGGATAAGGCGGAGGCCATTGCCCGAGCAGATGAAATCCTTGCGACTTTCCAGCTGACAACCGTACGGGATAAGTATCCTCACGAACTCAGCGGAGGGATGCGCCAGCGTGTAGCCTTGCTTCGGACCTATCTTTTTGGTCACAAGCTCTTTCTTCTTGACGAAGCCTTTAGTGCCTTGGATGAGATGACCAAGATGGAACTCCACGCTTGGTATCTGGAGATTCACAAGCAGTTGCAACTGACGACCCTCATCATCACACATAGTATTGAAGAGGCCATCAATCTTAGCGACCGCATCTATATCTTGAAAAATCGTCCTGGGCAGATTGTTTCAGAAATTAAACTAGATTGGTCTGAAGGTGAGGACAAGGAAGTCCAAAAAATTGTCTACAAACGACAAATATTAGCAGAATTGGGATTAAATACGTAGCCTTTTAAGAAATTAGTATATATTAATTAAATACAAGCGAAATCCTTGCTTGTATTTTTTGTTTCAAAGCTGATGAACATGCATGATTAGGCTTATTATTTAAAGAAATGGTAAGTTAATATAAAAATAAATAAATTTTAGTTGACATTTTGTAATGGAACTGTATAATATAATTGAACCATTATAGACAATAAGGAGGATAATGTGGTGAAAAAGAGATGAAAAGGAAACACTTTTCTGTACAATTTTTATAAAGTGTTTTTTAAGGGATGACTCGTTTTGT